>NZ_JACHGO010000008.1 GCF_014202345.1 Desulfovibrio intestinalis | reverse complement strand
TGGTAATAGCTTTCATTGGGATGGCCTCCTGCAAAGGTTTTTAGGCTACCTTATGCATACCCGCTTCAGTCGGGCGGGGCCATCCCATCATTTTAGCTTTAAAGAAGTTTAAGCGCTCTAACGCTGCAACGCGGTGTGGCTAACGCAGAACAACTTTTGGGGAATATATTTTCCAATTGAAATGTCCCGTGTAACGTTGGTTCCTGCATTGGCGAGGATGGCGGCACGCAGTAAAACGTGCCGCACTTGCCGCCATCCAGCCAGCCGCAGACGCAGCACTGTGAAAGTTGAAACCTGCAGACCGCACGCAGGCCTGAATATGGTGGCCGGGGTTCCGGTAAGGATTCCCGGCCACAGTCTTTTATGCACGCGGCGCGTTCTTTTGCTTACTGCGTCGCGCGCTCAAGTCACTTACGGCGGCGGACCGCCGGAGGCCCTGTGCATCCTGTTTTTGAAAAGAAATCTCTTGCCTGCTACGCCTTGAGCGCTTCCGCCTTGCCCCTGGCCCGGCGGCTCAAATCGCTGGTAGCCGGAAAACCCTGGACAAGCCCCAAGGGGGGCCGTCTGGCCGATTGCCGCATATTCATGCCCGAGCGCATTTGCTCCTCGGACGCGCAGCCCTTTCACAGGTTGGGAGAATTTCTTTCCACAACGTACCAGCAGTATGGCGCGCATGTGTTCATTGGGGCCACTGGCATTGCGGTGCGCGCCCTGGCCCCATTGTTGACCCACAAGAGCCTGGACCCGCCCGTGCTGGTGCTGGACGCGGCGGGCAACTATGTAATCAGCCTTCTTTCCGGCCACTGGGGCGGCGGCAACGAACTGACCCGTCATGTGGCGCAGTTGCTCCGGGCCACGCCAGTAATTACAACAGCTTCTGATGTTATGGCAGAAAGCGACGCTGCCCTGATCGAGAGCGAAGGCAGCGCCCTGGCTTCAGGCGGAAAGCCGTCCACAGGCGGGCATCCTTTGGCTCTTGATCTGTTTTTGCGTGAGGCTGGCCTGCGCATTGTGGATTGGCAGCGGTTGCCGCGCGCACAGGCAGCTCTGCTGGAGGGCGAAAGCCTGGAAGTTTGGGACCCCTGCGGGGCGGTGCCGGAGCACGATTCGCTGACGCCAGTACCCAGCGAGGCCGGAGCTATGGCTTTGCCGCACTCCTTGCTGGCTGGCAAACGTGAGGCGCACGCGCCACCTCTGCTTGCAGCGCATTGGCGGCGGTTGCCACTTGCCGAGGGGCTTTTGCGCGTCGCAGTGCCGCGTCTTTATGTGGGACTTGGCTGCCGCAAGGATCTGCCACCGGGAATGGCGCTGGCTGCGTTAAATGAATTTTTTGCCATCCACGGTCTGGAGCCGCAGGCCATCGCCGCGTTGAGCACAGTAACAGAGAAATTGCAGGAACGGGCATTGCGAGAGCTTGCCGCCCGCCTTGATGTGCCTCTTCAGGGCTTTGATTCTGCCCGGCTGGCCAAGTGCCCTGTGCCCAATCCTTCAGAAGCGGCAGGGCGGCGTTTTGGGCAGCCTCCGTTCAGTGTGTGCGAGGCCGCAGCCTTGCTGGCAGCCCGTGGAGAAGATGGCACGGGTGTGGCCCGGCTGTTGTTGGCCAAGGAAATTTTTCAGTCACAACTGACCATTGCGGTGGCCCTGGCCTTTGAAGAAGAGCACCCAAATGCTCATGCCAATGCCGACCACAGCGAAAAAGGGTAAATCATGACGCAAGCAGCCAGCCTGCATGTGGTGGGCCTTGGCCCTGGACACGCCGACTGCCTTACGCCGCAGGCCCGCGCCGTTCTGGAACGGGCCGAGTGCGTGGCGGGCTATCACCTGTATATGGATATGGTTCCACCGGAACTGCTTGAAGGCAAGCAGCGTATCAGTACGGGCATGCGGCACGAGACAGAACGCTGTGAAGCCGCAGTGGACGCCGCTTTGGCTGGTCAGGCCACGGTCCTTGTCTGCTCGGGCGATCCCGGCATCTACGCCCTGGCTGGCCTTGCCCTTGAGGTTCTGGAATCTCGCGGCCTTGTTGACCACATTCCCTTTGGCGTGGTGCCGGGGGTGCCTGCCGTGTGCGCGGCGGCAGCCCTGCTTGGTGCGCCCCTGACGCACGACTTTGCCTGCATCAGCATGAGCGATCTGCTCACCCCGTGGGAAACCATTGTCAAAAGGCTTACGGCGGCCCTTGAGGCAGACTTTGTCTGCGCCATATACAACCCGCGTTCCAAGGGACGCCCCGGTCACCTGGACACCGCCCTGACGCTGGCTCGCCGCTTTCGTGAACCGCAGTGTCCCGTTGGATTGGTGCGCCAGGCTTACCGTCCTGAACAGAGCGTGAGCGTACACAGGCTGGACAGCTTTGATGCAACACAGGTGGACATGCTTTCTCTGCTTATTATTGGCAACAGTGAAAGCCGATCTCTTGGGTCATATATGCTTACACCAAGGGGATATGCACGCAAAAGGCAGCTATGAGTGACTGAACAACTTGAAAATGTATTTCATGGGCTCCATTGACACGTTTCCTCACTGGCCGTAAGGTTATTGCAATTCTCATGTGTTGTTTTTTACCTTGGAGGACTGCCGTGAAAAAAATCTTTGCTCTCACCTGTATGCTGGCCCTGATCTTTGCCGTGAGTGCTTGGGCTGCACCCGCTGCACCTGACAAGCCGGTAGAAATCAAGGGCTCCCAGAAAACCGTCATGTTTCCCCACGCTCCTCATGAAAAAGTGGAATGCGTGACCTGTCACCACTTGGTGGACGGTAAGGAAAGCTTCGCCAAATGCGGCAGCGCAGGCTGCCATGACGACCTGACCGCCAAGAAGGGTGAAAAGAGCCTGTTCTATGTGATCCACACCAAGACAGGCCTCAAGCACACCAACTGCGCAGAATGCCATAGCAAGGTTGTGGCCGAAAAGCCTGACCTCAAGAAGGATCTTACCGGTTGCGCCAAGTCGAAGTGCCATCCGTAAGCCAGTGATTTGCTTCGGCCCCGTTGTGCCGGGCCAAGATGAAAGGCAGTGTGAGCAAAGCTCCCGCTGCCTTTCTTTGTATATATCGGGATATCGCTACCAGGCTTGTTGGGGGCAGCGAAAAGCCGTCGGCTTTTGCCCGCCGTGGCTGTAGGGTAGGCAGTAGCAGGCCAAGCAGTCCACTTGAATGGTACCGCGAAGGCAGCGGCATAACCGGACACGCCAATATTACGGCAGCATTGCGCAACATGTGCGCGAGCGTGGCTTGGCCAAAATAAAAGGCCGACGGAAGCATTGTTGCCGTCGGCCCTGTTTCTCACTGAAGAGGAAGTGTAAGGAATTTAGCCTTCCTGGCACTTCTTTTTAAGCGTTTCGGCAATGGTCTTGCCCAGTTCGTGGCAAGCCTTGAGCACGTCGCGGTCGGGCCGCCAGTTGCACTTCACGGGTTCGGCAGGCATTTCCATATTCATGCCGGCAAGGTGTTCCTGCAATTGCTTGGGAGCTTCCCCGGACCAGCCGAAGGAACCGAAGGCACCGCCCACACGGTTCAGGGGCCGCAGACCTTTCATGTAGGTCAACTGAGCGGCCACCAGGGGAAGGATGGTGTTGTTGTGGGTGGGCGAACCAGCCAGCACCGCGCCGCAGTCGGCCAGTTCGGTCATAACTGCGCTGTGGTGGTTGCTCTTGACTGACATGATGCGCGTGGGCACGCCGTTTTCTTCCAGGCCGCTGCAAGCCGCGTAGGCCATAGATTCCGTTGACTGCCACATGGTGTCGTAGAAAATGAGCGCACGCTGCTGGGGCTTTTGCTCGGCCATTGTGCGGTACATGTCGATGATGTTGCGCACAGCCTTTTCGCCACGGTGGATGAGACCGTGGTCAGGGGCGATCATGTCTATGTCCAGCTGCTCCACAATGGGCAGAGTTTTGAGCACCATTGGCGAGTAGGGCAGCACGATGTTGTAGTAGTATTCCTTGACGCGGCGCAGGTATTCGCTGTCATCGCCAAAGTCGTCCACAAAGCGTGCGGAGCTGGCAATATTCTGGCCGAAGATGTCGTTGCTGACGAGCAGCCTTTCTTCAGGAATGTATGAGACCATGCTGTCAGGCCAGTGCAGCATGCGCGTTTCTTGAAAAACGATGGTGCGCTTGCCTATGCTGACGGTGTCGCCACTTTTTACGGCCTGTACGGGCCAGTCTTTGCACGCAAAATAGCCTGCCATAGACTTGAGGCCAGCCTGGGAGACAAAAATTTTCTCGGGCTTGCAGCGTTCCACAATGGTCTCAAGAGCGCCAGCGTGGTCGAGCTCCATGTGGTTGCAGACGATGTAGTCGATTTTTTCAGGATCCAGCACCTTGGCCATGCGGCACAGCAGGGTGCCTTCGCAGCCAGAGGCTACCGTGTCCATCAGAACGTTTTTTTCGTCCTTGATAAGATAGGCATTATATGTGGAACCGTCCGGGGAGCGGGAGTACCCGTGAAAGTCCCGGTGGTCGTAGTCCACATAACCTATCCAGAAGATGTCTTTTTTAATTTCAACAGGTTGCATCATTTTCTCCGGAGTGTTGGGTCTTCCTTTTTACAAAAAGCCCCGCTTTGCCACAAGCTGCGGCAAAGCGGGGAAAAGTACAGGAAAAGACCGGAATTAGGCCGGGCTGAACTGATCCTTGCTCACCCCGCAAACAGGGCAGCACCAGTCATCAGGCAGCTGGTCGAAAGGCACGTTGTCGTGTTCGGCGGGATCATATTCATAACCACAAACAGCACATACGTATTTCTGCATTGGAATCCTCCTTAGGAAGTGGCGCGGAATCCGCGCTTTTGTAGTACGGACTTGAGAGATCTAGTTTTCAGCCTTCCAGTGGCCGTGCAAATTGCAAAATTCGCGTGCGGTCACCTTGGTGGCGTCAATGGCAAAAAAGGCCTCGGGCGCTTCGCCGGGCTTAAGGAACTTGGTGTAGCTTCTGCCGTCGGCAAGCAGCTCAATCCATTCGATCCAGTGCTTTTCTTCCATGGGGTGAGGGACGCTGCCCACTTTCACAAGATAGCCGCCGTCAACCTTTTCAATCACGGGCACATGCTTTTCCATGGCACCGTCAGTAGCGCCTTCTACCATATGCTTCATGGGCTCGCCACAGCAAACGAGGTCGGCTCCGCCACCATGCAGAACTTCAACGATGTTGCCGCAATGAGTACATTTATAAACTTCCAGATGCTTGGGCATGGTTTCCTCACTTACGTTTAGGCCGACATAGGCCTCGATATAGGTTGCCGTCGGTGTTGCCGAACGGGGGGCTTTTCAGCTTCGCATTCGCACAAGCAGCCCCGGATACCAGCTAATATTCTGTAAGAAGTTCGGGCCAAAGTAAAGCCCTTTTTATAAAAAATAGTAATTATTACTAAAAAGATGTTATTTAGGCCCGCCCCATGCCCACTTGCCGACGGCGCCGCCCAAGGCTGGAGCATTTCGTCTTTGAAGTGCTCAGGCGGTTGCGTGAGCATGTGCCCGCCGTGGAGGCGTAGCGCTATTTGTTTGCGCAGTTAAATGCCGCAACGAGTCTGTCTCAAACTTGGAGAAATATATCCTCAGAGTTACTCCGCTCTAGGGAGCGGACTGCTGGGGCTGGCTTTCAGAAGAAATATCCTCTTCTGAAGACGACTCGGAAACAGAGGGCTTTTGTTCGCCGCTCTGCATCTCTTCAACAGGGGCAGGGCGGCGTACTGCGCCCAGAACATTGGGCAGCAAGGCGCGCATGTCGCCTGTTACCAGCAGGCCCGCAGCGCTCAATCCCGCCAGTTCGTGCCTCCAGTGGGTTGACCGCACCAGCAGGCCAGCTTGCCCGCCGCCTTCCACATACATGACCGTGCGAATGTTGAGGGGCAGGTGCAGAAGTTGCTGGGCAAAGGCGTAAGCCTCCACAGGCTGCCGGCAGTGGAGAAAAAGGATGCGCCCTTCGCCGTCCTGAGCTACCGCAGAAATGGAGTAGTGCGGTCCGCCGGGCGACCACAGGATACGCCTGTCGGCGCTGGTCATGCGGTAGTTCTGGATGACCAGTCGGTACTGCCCTATGTGCTGTTCCCACTGTGGGTCGTCACGATCAACAATGGCGGCTCCCGGCAGTTCCGGGCTGGTGGGCCCGGCGACAAAAAAGGCCCCGAACCGCTGAACCACTCGCTTGTTGTTGAAATGGCCGTCCTGCTTCATATAGCCCGTGCTGGTTACACCGTCGGGCAGATACATGCTGGCGTTGATGGCTGCGGAAAGATTGTACTGCTCGGCCCACTGGTTCAGCGAGCGCAGCGGGCCGCCATCCTGTGAACGGGCGCAGAGAATAAAATTGAAGTGGGCAGGGTCGATGCGCAGGGCCGTGAGCAGGGCTTCGCTGTCATTGAGACGAAACTGGCCAAAATCTAGCCCGGCTTCCAGTTGTCGCCAGTCGGGCTTGCCCTGTTCGTCAACTCCGGCGGAAAACGAAACCGATGTGGTCACGCCCGGCATTGCAACCGTTGTGGCCTGGTTGGACGCGTCCAGGGCGGTAGCAGGCGTGGCCTCGGGGGCAGGCGTAGTCAAAGCAGGGGCAGTTCCAGCGGAGGCAGATTCGGCCCCGGCAGCGGCGGACGGGGTGCCGTTGGAAGCGGATGCGCCGGAGGTGGTGGCTGGCGTCAAGGTTAGCGGTATGGGCGGCAGGGCGGGAGCGCTGGCGTTGTTTTCATTAACCGCTCCTTCCCCGTTGCCCTCGCGGGCGGTGGCGTCGCTCTTCTGAGCAGCCACAATCAGGGGCTGCTCAGAGGGAACATCCTGTGCGGCGTTTACTTTGGGGGTAACACAGAGCAGCAAAGCTGCCATAGTGCAGAGGGCACGCGCCAGCAAAAAGACACGGCCCTGAGGGGGAGCTTCTGGCTTGCCTATGCGGGCAGTGCGCGGGCGCTGCCCGCATGTGTGAATGCTGTTGCGTATTTTCATAGTATGCTTTTGGGGCTTGAACCTGCATTACGACCAAGTCGTGTATTTTGCAAGAGCTGCCCGGCCTTTTTTCTTGACATATCAACTTATCTAGATATAAACATAAACAAATTGGTCATGAAGAGAAGGCCGCACTCGCGCCGCACACAAGGAGTCGCAGCATGCATATCGGAGAAAGCATTCGAGCCGCCAAGAAGCCGTTTTTTTCGCTGGAGTTTTTTCCGCCAGCCGATGAAGCGAACCTGCCCGGCTTTTTTAACACAGTGGAGCAATTGCAGGTTCTGGCTCCTCTGTTTGCTTCCGTCACTTACGGTGCAGGCGGCGGCAAGCAACGCAACACGCTTGCCGTAACTGCCGAGCTGGCGCGCCGCGGTTTGAATACTATGGCGCACCTCACCTGTGTGGGAGCCGACCCTGAGAAAATATCCGCATTCTTGGCAGAGTTGCGGGCCTCCGGGGTGGATAATGTGCTTGCCCTGCGTGGCGATCCGCCTGTTGGAGAGGATTGGGACTGGAGCAAGGGACATTTTCATCATGCCTCAGACCTGGTTGCCTTTGCCCGCCGCCAGCAGCCTGACATGGGCATTGGTGTTGCGGCCTATCCCGCGCCGCACCCCGAATCGACATCCATTGCGCAGGACAGGCTCCATACCGCCGAAAAAATGCGCAGCGGCGCGGACTTTGCCGTGACCCAGCTTTTCTTTGATTCCCGGGAATATCTGGACCTGCTGGAGCATCTGCGCGGCAGGGGCATCCACACGCCCATTATTCCGGCTATTCTGCCCATTCAGAGCTTTGACTCCCTGCGGCGGGTGCTTTCACTCTGCGGCGCGAACATACCCGGCAAGCTGTACCTTGACCTTGAAAAGGCCAATGAAAAGGGCGGAGCCGAAGCGGTGCGTGAGGTCGGGCTGGAATTTGCGGTGCGACAGATACAGTTTTTGTTGGAAAACGGCGCTCCCGGAGTTCATCTATATACACTTAACAAGGCCGACATGTGCTTGCGGCTGGCTGAAGAGTCCGGCCTTTTGCGGGCGTGACGCAAACTTCGGGCCCCGGCAACCGCCGGGGCCCTCGTGTTTTCGTTGACCAGGATGTACGTCCGGTATAGTTTTGCGCCTATGTCGGCATACGTGGAAAAAGGGCACGGCCTCCTGCTTGTGGCCGTTTGCGGGGGCCTGTTTTGTATGCCCTTCATGATGGCGGGGGTGAGTGCCGTACTGCCCTTGCTGGGGGAAGAACTGCACGCCACCGCAAGAGAGTTGGGACTCATTGGCGCAGCCTATGCGCTTGGCCTTGCCATGTTTCAGCTCGGCGGCGGCAGTATGGGCGATATCTGGGGCTACCGCCGTGTCTTTTTGTGGGGAGCGGCGCTTTTTGCCCTGACAGGCGCGGCTCAAGGTTTTGTTCCTTCCGTTGATCTTCTTCTTCCCTTGCGCTTTCTTCAGGGAGTTGGCGGCGCGATTCTCAACGCCTGCGGTCTGGCCTTGCTGGCCTCAGCTGCGCCAGAAGGCCGCCGTGCGGTCTATCTTGGTTTCAGCAGCGCCTCAATTTCCGCAGGTGTAGCGTGCGGTCCGGCTGTCGCCGGAATTCTGGCAGACAGCCTTGGCTGGCGCTGGCTATTCTGGGGCAATGCCCTTCT
This sequence comes from Desulfovibrio intestinalis, assembly GCF_014202345.1. NCBI lineage: Bacteria > Pseudomonadati > Thermodesulfobacteriota > Desulfovibrionia > Desulfovibrionales > Desulfovibrionaceae > Desulfovibrio > Desulfovibrio intestinalis. Next base: position 172,944 of record NZ_JACHGO010000008.1, on the reverse strand, counting down.
GGCGCTGGCCGTGCTTTGCCTCATGAATTTTTTTGTGCAGTTTGAACGGCGGCCCACGCCAGACCGCGCTTTTGACTGGAAGGGCTGCTCCCTTTACGGTCTTGGCATGACGGCGCTTACGTGTGGCGCATCATTGCTGGCAGACAGGCCTCTTCCGGCCTGGGGGCTGCTGGCCGCGTTTGGTGTTCTGCTGGCGGCATTTTGTCTGTACGAGTGGAGCGCCAAAGCTCCCTTGCTGGATTTGCGTCTGCTTGGCCGCAGTAAGATATTTGCCCTGTCAGCCCTGGCCTCACTGGTCAATTACGCCTCCCTGTCTGGCCTGGTGGTTTTTTTTAGCCTGTATCTTCACTATGGCCTGGGTATGAGCGTGCGGGAGGCAGGCTTTTTTTTGGCCCTGCAATCCGCAGTGCAGGTACTGGCTACGCCGTTGGCGGCGCGGCTGTGCCTGAAAGTAAAACCGGGCTGGGTCAGCGGCATTGGGGTGTTCCTGTGTGGGCAGGGAGTGCTTGCTGCAACCCTTTTGCGTCTTGATTCTTCCATATGGCTTTTTGTGGCAGTGCAGAGCCTACTTGGCATTGGCATCAGTTTTTTTGCCATGCCCAATACCACAATAATGTTCGGCAGCGCCGGGCCGGATCATGTGGGGCAGGCTTCTGGCCTCAACGGTGCGGTGCGCACCGGCGGGCAGCTTTTCAATCTTGTTCTGATCACCCTGACCATGTCGTTTTTTCTGCACGGGCAGTCTGTGCGGCGCGAAACCGTTGACAGTTTTATGAGCGCAATGCATCTGGATTTAAAAATTTTCGGCCTGCTCAATACGCTGGCCCTGATATGCATACTTGTGCGTTACCATATATTCCGTAAGGTCCGAAGCGCTGCCTGACCGTTCGACCTTGTTTGCTTTATGATGCCCCTGTGTTGATCAGCCCCATACCCGGAGATACTGTTTCGTCATGTCGTCATCCATCGAAAAAGGCCACGGCTGGCTGCTGGTAGCGGTCTGTACCTCCCTGTTCTGCATGCCCTTCATGATGGCAGGCGTGAACGCGGTTTTGCCGCCTATGGGCGCGGACCTGAATGCCAGCGTGCAGGAACTCGGGCTTATGGGGGCCTTCTATGCTATGGGCCTTGCCGTTTTTCAGCTTGCCAGCGGCAGTCTTGGTGATATTTGGGGATACCGCCGCATCTTCATTTGGGGCACGGCCATCTTTGGCATAAGCGGAGCATTGCTGGGATTTGTTACTTCAGTGGAAGTGTTTTTGGGCTTACGCCTTGTACAGGGCGTTGGCGGGGCCATGTTCAACGCCTGTGGTCTTGCCCTGCTGGCATCGGCTGCGCCTGCTGGTAAACGGGCCATCTACCTCGGCTACAGCGGCTCTGCCGTTTACGCGGGTATTGCCTGTGGTCCTCCTGTGGCGGGCTTTGTGGCGGGCTGGCTTGACTGGCGCTGGCTTTTCTGGGGCAATGCGCTTACTTCCCTCGGCGTGCTTCTGCTCATGAAGTATTGCGTAAAGCTGGATTGGCGGACCGCCAAGGGCCGTCCCTTTGACTGGGGCGGCTGCATAATCTACGGGCTGGCCATGACGGCGCTGACCTTCGGTTCGTCAGAACTGGCAGACTATCCCGTCATGGCGGGTTGCCTGCTGGCGGCGTTTATCGTCCTTATGGTGCTGTTCTGCTTCAAGGAACTGCGCAGCGACTTTCCCATCCTTGATATGCGCCTGCTGGCGCGCAACCGGGTTTTCGCCCTGTCTTCGCTGGCGGCCTTTATCAACTACAGTTCTTTTTTCGGCATCCTGTTCTTTTTCAGTCTGTACCTGCAGTTTGGACGGGGCATGACCGTGCAGCAGGCGGGCATGTTTCTGGCTTTGCAGTCGCTGGTGCAGGCTTTGATGACCCCGGTGGCGGCGCGCTTGTGCATCAAGTTCGACCCCGGCCATGTGAGCGCCGTGGGCGTGGGCTTGTGCGGCCTGGGCCTTTTGACGTCGGCCTTTCTTGAAATCGATTCGCCCATCGGCGTGCTGCTGGCAGCCCAGGGGCTGCTTGGCGTGGGCATAAGCCTTTTTGCCCTGCCCAATACCACCATTATTCTTGAAAGCGCGGGGCCGGAACATGTGGGGCAGGCCTCTGGCCTGACCGGAGCTGTGCGCACTGGCGGGCAGCTTGTGAACATGGCCGTCATCACCCTGACCCTGGGCTTCTTTTTGGGAGATCAGCCTGCAGGGCCAGAGACCATAGACGCTTTTATGGACAGTATGCATGTTGATTTGGTGGTTTTTGGCGTGCTGAATCTCTTGGCTGTGGGGTGCGTGCTGGCACGCAACAGAAAATAAGCGAAAAAAGTGCGTATTCCGAGGCAGAAAAAAGTCTAAAGTTTTTTGTAGGGCAGCCGAACAAGCAGTAAGGACGGAGACATTCATGGCCGACGCCAATTCTGCAAAACTGCGCATGATGTTACAAGGGTATGAACAGCAATTGCTGGCTGCCCGGCGTCTTGCGCGGTTCAGGGTTCGCATGCGGCTGGCGCATGGCGATGCGCCGGATGATCCTGATCCGGCAGCCCATCGGCACGCCTGCGTTGAAAGAGTGGCGCGCGAGCTTTACGAAACACTGCTTTTCACTGGCAGTGATAACCCCGTGGTGGAGAACATCCGCCAGGAGCTGGGCAGGGAAGTGGGGCAGGAAGTGCGCTTCACCTACCCGCCAGGCCAGAGATTGCACATTGTGGGTGAGGGCCCGGACGGCATGCAGCCGCTGCCCGAAGATTTGCAGCGAAAAACGCGGCATGCCCTGTGGCGCATCACCCGCGACACGGTAGACAAAAGTATGCTGGAAGAGCCGCCAAGAGACGGAAGTTTTGTGAAACCGGCGGCACAAGGCGGTGTGGAAGCACCGTCAGCGGAGTAGAAAATGGAAATCAAGAATACGACGAACAGCTTTTTCGATCCTTATTCCGCCGGGCTGGAGAAAAGCGCCGAGGCCAGATCAGACACGCGCCTGAAGGCACGCGCTGAAGGAACCGGCACTGAAGCCCCCCAAGGCGATACGGTCAGCGTTTCGCAGGATGCCCTGCTGCTGACGGAAGCGCGCCGCGCCGCCCAAAGCGCGCCGGACGTACGCTCGGATAAGGTTGAGGCGCTGCGCATTCAGGTAGCCAACGGAACCTATAAGCCGGACAGCCAGCTCATTGCCGCCAACCTCGTGCGTGAAGAACCGGGGCTGTTCCAGATATAGCTTTGTAGCCTCCGTATAGCTCCCTTCGATTTCGCGCCGCCATACTCCGGCAGGCCCCGCCTTATCCCGTCAGACCAGATTTCATCAGGCCAGATTTCATCAGACCAGATTTCAACAGGCCAGATTTCATAGGTATAAACCCCGACCCGCTCCCGTGAGCGAGGTCGGGGTTTTGGCGTTTATAGCCAGTCATACTTGTACGACGCAGGTTCAAGGGCGTTCGGCACGGTTTCTGCAAAACAGGCTGTGCCGGAATTCCGGCAAGGAGTCAGCGCCATGAAATTGACAATTTTGCGCAATCCTACCCTGTGGATTTTTACAGCCGCCCTGCTCATCAGCATGGTGCTTCCCTCACAGGCTGCGCGCATTAAGGATATTGCCAACTTTTCCGGTGTTCGCGACAACCAGCTCATAGGCTATGGCCTTGTGGTGGGCCTGGCGGGCACTGGAGATAAAAAAGATTCAGTTTTTACTATGAGTTCCATGAAAAACATGATGGACCGCATGGGCATTGGCGTGGACTCCTCAGCGCTGAAGACCAAGAACGTGGCTTCCGTTATGGTGACGGCACGCATGCCGATTTCTGCCAAGCCGGGTACAAGCCTTGACGTTACCGTGTCTTCTGTGGGCGACGCCACATCCCTTCTGGGCGGCGTGTTGCTGCAAACGGCCCTCAAGGGCGTTGACGGCAAGATATATAGTCTGGCTCAGGGTTCGTTGACCGTGGGCGGTTTTTCCAGCCAGGGCAAGGCAGCCAGCGTCAGCAAGAATATCAGCACCGTGGGCATTATCCCCGGCGGCGGCATTGTGGAGCGCGGCATTCCCTTTGAATTCAATCAGCAGGACAAGCTCACCCTGCACCTGCGTACGGCGGATTTCAGCACTGCCCAGCAGATAGCCGAACGCGTCAACGGCGCTATGGGCGGCCCCTTTGCCCGCGCTGTTGATGACATGTCCATCACAATGGATATCCCGCCCCAGTACCGTCACAACATGGTGCCCCTCATGGCCTCCATTGAAAATCTGGACGTCAGCCCGGACACTGCCGCCAAGGTGGTTGTGGACGAAAAGACGGGCACCGTGGTGCTTGGCCGCGATGTGCGCATCATGCGCGCGGCGGTGGCCCACGGCAACTTGCAGATAACCGTGCAGGAAGGCCAGCAGGTGTCGCAGCCCGGCCCGTTCTCGCAGGGGCAGACAGTGGTGACCCCCACCACGGAAACCAATGTGCGTGAAGAAAACCGCCATCTGATTATCGTTGAAGGGGCCACTCTTCAGGAGCTAGTGGACGGTCTCAACTCCATCGGGGCTACCCCGCGCGACCTTATTTCCATCCTGCGCACCATGCAGGTTTCCGGTGCGCTGTTGGCGGAGCTGGAGGTAATCTAACATGACCTCGCCTCTTACCACAGGTCTTGTGCCGCATGAGGCCAGCGGGTCCGAAGTGTCCCACCGCGAGTTTCAGTCGCGTCTGGCGGGCGTGAGCAACCTCAATGGCAAAAAAATGACGGAAGCGGAGAAGGAAAAGAAGCTCCGTGAAGCCTGCGAAGGCTTTGAATCCATATTTATTCAGAAAATGTGGCAGGAAATGCGCAGCACCCTGCCCAAGACCAATATGCTTCAGGGACGTGAAGAGCAGTACTGGCAGAGCATGTACGATCAGGAGTTGGCCAAGTCTATGACCGCAGCGGGCGGTATTGGCCTGGCTGACATGATGTATGCCCAGCTTTCTCGCGATCTTGTTTCGGCCAGCCGTAGCACGGCTTCAGCCAAAACAGGCTCCGCGTCGGGCTTTGTGCCGCAGGTTGCCTCCATCATACCGCAGGAAGATCAGGCGGCAGGATCTGCTGAAGGGCAAGGCGCTCCACAGGGCAAGGCTGGGCATACAGCCATGCGTGGCAATATGCCCATACCTTCCGTGTATGACGGCATAGCTCCTGTGCAGGATGTGGGTGAATCCATGCAGCTTCAGGTGATGCCCGGCGGGACCGGTTCTGCCGAAGCCGCACTGGCTGCGGCGGGGCAACCAGCTTCGCAAGCTCCTGCCATAGCCACTCCTCCTGAAGTGGAACAGGCTTTGGCCGCATTGCGTTCCCGCAAGGAAGCTGGCGTCCGTCAGGAAGGGGAACAACGAGCACCCAACATGAATACGGGGCTGAACCTTGCTCGCGCGGCCCAGTTTGAGGCGGGCAGCAAGGTAGGCGCGCGCGCGGTATTGCCGCGTACGCACCTTAACGGTCCCGCGCACAGCCCCAGCGCTTTGGCCGGACAGGCCGCCTCCCCGGCGGGTGCTGCGGCAACTGGCCGTGTGGATCATGCGGTGCAGACCGCCAATGCCGGACAGGCACTGGATATGCAGATGCGTATGGCCCAGAGCATGGGCACGCCCGCAGCCATGCAGGCGGCCATGCAAATGGGGCAGCCCCAGCAGGCGGGGGGCCAGATGACGGGCCAGGCAACAGCGCAGGCGGCAGATCAGGTTATGGGGCAGGCGCAAGTACTGCCCGGCACACAGAGAGCCATGCAACCCGGCATTCCTGTGCCCAGACCGCAACAGACTGCGCAGCCCGCCGGGGGTGTAATAACGCCTGGACCGAACGTTGCCGCAGGTCAGGATGCCGCGCAGGAACCGCATATTCAGAAGGTTCGCTACACCACCAATATGCCGCCCAGCCAGCGTAAAACTTCCGGCAGCGACATTCTGCACAATCTTGCAGTGGAAAATGCCGCCCGGTCGCCACAGGCGCCGCAGCCCGCCGAGGGATCTGCGCTGCCAGCTCAGACTGCCGCCGCGCAGCCCGTTGCCGCAGGGCACGAGGCAGTGCAGCAGCCGCAGCTTCAAAAGGTGCGCTACACCACCAACATGCCAGCCAGCCAGCGCAAGACTTCCGGCAGAGACATTCTGCGCAGCCGCAATGTGGACGCCGCTGGCCCCAACAGCCGTGCGGGAGCCGGATTGGCGGCCTATCATGCCCAGCAGGCAGGCCAGCCCGTTCAGGCAGCACCGGGGCAGCCAATGACGCCTGCCGCCGCAGGACAGCCCGCAGCAGCACAGGCCGTGCAGCCGCTGGCACAGCCCATGACAGGGCAGCCAGCATCGCCCATCGCGCCCCTGACTTCCGCAACGCCGCAGGCCGCACAGCCTGTGCAGCAGGTTCAGGTTCCTGAGAGTTACGGTATCCCGCCCCTTACGGCTATGGATCTGCGGCGCTGACGCTGGCTTTGCGGCCAGATCTCCGTTTTTGCCGCCGCTTGTGGGCACGGAAATTGCTTTGATAAGAGCGGGGCGGCAGATTCTGCCTGCGGGCCATAAGCCACAGGCCGCCCAGCGAGGTCTATTATGTACACGACAGTCCATTCATCCCTGATGCGTCAAAGCAAGGCTCTGGTCCTGCTGTGTGAACTTATGGAAGAAGAATACCAGGTTCTGCTGGGCCATGACACGGATGCCGTGGTGGCTCTGGAGTTTGCTATTCAGGAACTCATACGCCAGTTGGCGGTAGAAAAAGCCACAGTCATCAAGGCCCTTGCAGGCATGCGCGTCAAGGAATACGCCGGAAGCCTGCCGCAAGCCGAGGGTGATGTTTTGTTTGATCTGCTGACCACCATCGACAAGGCGGAGCAGGGAGTGTCTCGTCAGGCCACGCGCAACAGTCAGCTTTCTTTGGCTCTGCTGGATCAGAGCAGCCGCACCCTTCAAGCGTTGACCAGTCAGGTCATGCCGCCCAAGGCCGAAACATATGGCCGCCGGGGGGGCATGCGTGCGCATGCGCATCCCGAGGCGGCTCTTATTTCAGGGAGGCTCTAGGTCATGCTTAACGGACTGCTCAATATAGGCCAGACGGCACTCAATGCCTCCCAGGCCTGGATATCTGTTACTGGCAGCAATATCGCCAATGCCGACACCGAGGGTTATACGCGTCGCTATGTGGACCAGCGCGATGCGGGTACCATAACCTCCAAGCCCGGCGGCGAGAGCATGGGCGTCAATGCCCAGCAGATTCTGCGTTTTTTTGACGCATTTCTTGAGCGTTCCTATGTGCGGCAGTCTACCAACTCTTCCCGCTGGGCCGAGCAGGATACCGTGCTTTCTTCGGTGGAAAACCTGTTCAACGAATCCAACCGGTCTGGCATAAGCTCATCCATGAACGCTTTTTTCAAGGGCTGGCAGGATCTTACCCAGCTTCCTGACAATAATGCCTATCGTGAAAGCCTGCTTTCCTATGCCGACAACCTGAGCGACATGTTCAGCAGCACGTCGGCGAGCCTCAAGGCCATCCAGAGCGAGATGGACGTTTCCATCAATCAGTCTGTGAACCGCATTAACGTGCTGGCCAGGAGCATTGCCGACCTTAACAGGCAGATCACGACCAATACCGTTGACGGCGTGAGCAACCCCAACGCCCTGCTTGACCAGCGCGACCAGATGGTGCGCGAACTGGCGACGCTTGTGGATGTGGAAACCATCGACAACGGCAAGGGCAACTTCACTGTGCAGCTCACCACCGGGCAGCCGCTGGTGCAGGGACAGAACGTCAACGAACTGCAGGTTATGGGGCCGCGCTCGGAAAACAACCTTCAGGTTGGCTCGACCTACAAGGGCAGCGTGGAATTTCAGGGAACGGACAGCCACGAATACACCGTCGAGATGATCAACGGCGGCAGTGTCGGCGATACCCCGCCCCCGAGCTTCCGCGTTTCGCTGGACGGCGGCAAGACATGGCTGCGTGACGAAAACGGCAACGAACTGCACTATGAGATCACCGATGTCGACGGCGACGGCAAGGTTGACCCCGTACAGGTGAAGAACCTGAAAATATCCTTCACCGATGGGCAAGATTTTTCTGCCGGAGACAAGTTCGACATTATGCCCAAAACCGGGCTTTACTGGATAGAGCCCACCCGCGGCCCCCAGAACGTGACCCCGCAGACATATTTTGACGGCTCGGAAAACAAGAACCGCGTCACCGGCGGCAAGCTGACCGCGTACTATACCGTGCGCGACGACAACTGCGGCCGTTACCTCGATGAACTGGACGCCGTGTCTTCCTCCCTGATTTGGGAAGTGAACCGCCTGCACAGCCAGGGCACTGGCACGGAACTGCTGACCTATGCCCAAGGCACGCAGCAGGTGCAGAGTACCCAGCAGCCGCTTGGCTCGCCGCAGTCGATTTTGCCGTATGCCGACAAGCTGCAGAGCGGCAACCTGAACATATATTTTTACGACAAGACCACCGGCGATTTTCGTGAGACTGCTTCCGGCGTCAATTCGCTGGATTTCAGTTCCATCACCCCTCCCGGAACCGTAAATTTTGACCCGGCCTACCACACCCTGCAGGACGTGTGCGACGTTATCAACAGCAGCTTCCCCGACAGCAGCGCTCCCGGGGCCAATATGCTCAAGGCCACCATCCAGGACGGCAAGCTGCTCCTCGAATCGAATCCGGCCAGCAACACCAAGTTTGCTATGGGCGTGGACAGCACGGGGCTTATGGCTGCTCTGGGCATCAACTCCTTTTTCACGGGCGACAGCGCTTCCAACATGGCTGTCAACAGTCAGTTGCACAGCAATGCCAACCTGATCGCTGCTGGCGCCGTCAACGGCCAGAATCAGGCCAACAAGGGCGACAGCTCCACGGCTACAGCCATAGGCGCGCTCGCCACCAAGGACGTGACCATTTCCACGACCTGGAAAACCGTGTCCAACCAGAGTCTCGGCGAATATTACGCAACTCTGGTGACCTCGGTAGGTGCGGATAGGCGGCTTTCCAAGACAAATTCGGAATACCATACGTCCCTTACCACCGACCTTGAAGACCGCGTAACTTCCGTGACAGGGGTGAACCTGGACGAAGAAATGTCCAATCTCATCAAGTTCCAGCATTCATATACGGCGGCCGCCAAGCTTATTACAACCGCTGACCAGATGCTGCAAACCTTGCTGGGCCTCAAGCAATAGGAGCTGCCATGTCCATTCGAGTTACTCAAAGCTCCATGTACAATACCATAGTAGGTCAGATGCAGAAAAGTCTTTCTGCATATATGGAAAGCAACGAGCAGGGATCATCGCAGAAAAAGATCAACCGGCCGTCCGACGATCCAGCGGGAACCTACCGTGTTCTCATGACCAGAGACGATATTAGCGACACCAAGCAGTATCAGTCCAACTGTGATACCGCCGAGGGGTGGCTCTCGCTGGCTGACGATATCCTGGGCACACAACTGAGCACGGCCATGACCAAGCTCAAGAGCTTGATGGAACAGGCCTCCACAGGAACAACTGGCGACCAGCGCAAGCTTATCGCCGAAGAAGCCAGGGAAATTTTTGGCCAGATTCTTAACCTTTCCAATACCCAGTTTAACGACAAAAGTATTTTTGCTGGGCAACGCTATGACCAGAACGCGTACGAGCAGGGTTTGGCTCTGACCAGCTGGGATACGGACTGGAACAGTCAGATAGGCCAGGGAAATTATACCATTGAGGGCGCCAGCAGTTCTTCGATGATGGTGCAGTTTGTCAGTAACGGCACTCTTGGCACCGATGCCCTGAACTATCGCTGGTCCAAGGACGGCGGTGACACCTGGACAACCGAAAGCGTGGCGGCAGGCAGCCGTACTCTGGTGGCCGATGGCGTGACCATCACGATGAACCAGAATATAGCCGTCAGCGCTGCGGATACAACTCTTGGTGCAGGGGCCAACAACGGCACCCTCGTCTATATTCGCCCCACGGCTGTGTATCAGGGCGACGATAACGATCCTCCGCCGGAAATGACTGTTATGGGCGGCCCGGCCAACCTCAACACGTCGGCCAGCGGCGTGTTTGGCAATAATGTGCTGGTTCGTATGGACAGTACTGTGGACTTGAGTAGCACGGGCACGTCCTTTAACTATTCGTACAGTCTTGATAGCGGCGGCACCTGGGTAACGGCTACAGCCCAGACCACGGGCAGCGGCACCGTGCGTTTGCCCGTGCCCGGCGGCTATATGGATATGGACGCCACTGCAGCTGGCACCACCACCATTGATGCGGGAACCCAGGTGCTGATACATCCTGCGCGCGCCAACCTGAATCTGGAAATTATGAAAGGCACTTACATTGCCGTAAACAATGTGGGTAAGGATATTTTTGGTGGCTACTATCAGGGTAAACCAGCCATTGAGGGCAGTGCCAACCTGTTTGAAGTAGTGGGGGAATTTGTTTCCTACTGCGAAAATAACAATCAGGAAGGTTGCCAGAAGAGTCTTGCTGCCATAGAAGCCGCACAGCAGAACATCCTCAGCCAGGAGGCCCGCATCGGCGGTTTGGAAAACCGCGTCAGCTTGGCTCAGGACGTGTTGAGCTTTCAGAGGGTGGACCAGGAAGAACGATTAAGCTATACTGAGGACATTGATCTTACTGAGCTGTTGGCCAAGCTCACGCGGCAGCAGTTGACGTACCAGACTGTGCTTCAGTCGTCGTCGATGATTATGCAAATGAGCCTTGCCAAGTACATATAACAGGTAGCACCTATGCTGATATTAACGCGCCGCCCGGGAGAAAGCCTTTATCTCGGCGAAAACATTCGCATAACCGTTCTGGGTATGCAGGGCAAACAGGTCAAGCTTGGCCTGGAAGTGCCGGGCGACACCACTGTTTACCGCGAAGAAGTATACAAGCGAGTTGTGGAAGAAAACCGACGCGCCCTTGAAACCAGTAACAACGACCTGATGGTGGCTGCTGAATTATGGCACGAAACAAAGAAATAGAAATTGATACCCGCCTTGGGCGGCGCAGTATCGATGCCGATAAGGTTGTGCACTTTCCTCGTGGTCTGGCCGGATTTGAGGATGAGAGAGATTTCATTCTGCTGCAAATCCGTCCTGAAGCGCCTCTGCTTATCTTGCAGAGCACGAGCAACCCGACGGTAGGACTGCTGGTGGCTGATCCTTATAGCTTCATGGACAAAACTGTCTATGTGCCCGCCGTGGGCGAAGCCGAAAAGCAGCTTCTGCAAATTGCAGATCTGGGTGAAACTGCGGTTCTGGTGACAGTATCCATTCCCGCTGGTCAGCCTGAAGCGGCGGTGCTCAATCTGGCAGGTCCCATTGTTATCAACTCCCAGGCCCGCCTGGGCCTGCAGGTGCCCCAGTGCGCCGATGGCCCGCAGCAGGTCTATATGCACAGCCTCAAGCCTGTTGGGGAAGCCTTGCCTGAAGAGCAAGATGCGCCGGCTTCGGCCAAGTAATGCTTCTGCGGCCCGGTGCCGCAAATTCAAAATATGTTCAGAGGCCGCCCAAAGGGGCGGCCTCTTTTTTTTGGCCACAGGGCTTTCAGGTAGATTGGCGTTGAAAATCTTTGAAAAATCGCCGCAAGCTTAACGCACAAAGGCAAAACACAACGCCAGTCCGACATTATTGACGAAGCTTGTCCCGGTCTTATTTATATTTAGAAAAGTATAATAGAAGCAACGAGGCTGCTGACGCAGAAAAATATTTCTTTTTTGTGCCAGCAGAGCTACAAGTTCGTGTTTTTTGAAAACTTCTTTATTTCCGCAAGTTGTTCCATTTTTTTGCCCTTGAGGTGTCTGTGGATGGAGCTTTTTTACGCACAGTTCTGCTAGTGATACCAAAGTTTTTGGGCTCATCCCCTATGCAAGGCTGGTAATCACAGATATATGGTTTTATTCTCGTAGAAAAGCTAACCGATTGGGCAACCAATCGCACAGTGTCCGGTGTGTCCCGGGCTGGCGAGTGGGGCGCACGCTGCACCCCCACCATACAGACGTTCAAGGAGGCCTCATGGCAAGTCAGGCGTTGATCAGGGATTTTGAAGACCTCATTGGCAAGGAAAACGTGTTCAGCTCAGAAGCTGACCGGCAGAGCTATTCGTATGATTCGGCGGTGCTCGCTCCGGTTGTGCCTTCTCTTGTACTGCGTCCGACTTCGACCGAGCAGTTGGGCGTCTGTGTAAAAAAGCTGTACGACAACGGCATCCCCATGACCGTTCGCGGCGCGGGCACCAATCTGTCAGGCGGCACCATCCCCGACAATACCGACACAGTTGTCATCCTGACCAACGGTCTTAACCGCATCATCGAAATCAACTCCGACGACCTTTATGCCGTGGTTGAGCCTGGCGTCATCACCGCCCAGTTCGCCGCCGAAGTCGCCAAGAAAAATCTTTTCTACCCCCCGGATCCGGGTTCCCAGGCTGTGTCCACCATCGGCGGCAACATTGCCGAAAACGCTGGCGGCCTGCGCGGCCTCAAGTACGGCGTTACCAAGGATTACCTCATGGGCGTTGAATTTTTTGACGCCACGGGCGAGATCGTCAAGTCCGGTTCGCGCACGGTCAAGTGCGTCACGGGCTACAACTTGGCCGGCATGCTGGTGCAGTCCGAAGGCACGCTGGGCATCATTTCCCAGGCCATTCTCAAGCTTGTGCCCCCGCCCAAGGCATCCAAGGCTCTTATGGCCGTGTTCGACGAAGTGCAGGACGCCGCCGAAGCTGTGGCTGGCATTATTGCCGCCCACGTTGTGCCCTGTACTCTTGAACTGCTGGACAACAACACCATCGTGCGCGTGGACGACTACACCAAGGCTGGCCTGCCGCGTGAAGCTGGCGCTATTCTGCTGATTGAAGTGGACGGACACCCCGCCCAGGTGGCGGATGACGCCGAAGCCGTGGAGCGTGTGCTCAAGGCCAATCGCGCCCGCGCCGTGCATGTGCCCAAGGACGCCGAAGAAAAGTTCAAATTGTGGGAAGCCCGCCGCATGGCTCTGCCCGTGCTGGCCCGCTGCCGCCCCACCACTGTGCTCGAAGACGCCACTGTGCCGCGCTCGCAGATCCCCGCCATGATGAAGGCCGTCAACGAAATCGCAGCCAAGCACAAGCTTGAAGTTGGTACTTTTGGTCACGCTGGCGACGGCAACCTGCACCCCACCTTCCTTTGCGACAAGCGCGACAAGGACGAATTCCACCGCGTTGAAGAAGCCATTGACGAAATGTTCGATGTAGCCCTCAAGCTGCACGGCACCCTTTCTGGCGAACACGGCATCGGTACGGCCAAGTCCAAATGGATGGAAAAAGAAACTTCACGCGGCACCATTTTGTTCTCGCAGCGGCTGCGTCGCGCTCTTGATCCCAAGGGCCTGTTCAACGCCACCAAGCTGGTGGGAATCTAGGAGCCTACATGAGCAATCTGCACGAATTGTCGCAGCGCCTTATGGCGCTGGATGACAGGATTACAGCCTGTATGAAGTGCGGCATGTGCCAGGCCGTGTGCCCCATGTTCGGGGCTTCCGGCATGGAAGCCGACGTGGCCCGCGGCAAGCTGGCCCTTATTGACAACCTTGCCCACGAAATGATTCAGGATCCCGAGGCCGTGGCCGACAAGCTGGGGCGCTGCCTTTTGTGCGGCTCCTGCCAGGCCTCCTGTCCTCCCGGCGTTCAGATCATGGATGTCTTCATGGAAGCGCGGGAAATCGTCAATGCCTATCTTGGCCTGCATCCGGTCAAGAAAATGATCTTCCGCGCGTTGCTGCCGCAGCCCAGCGTATTCAACCTGGCCATGCGCGTAGGCGCTCCCATGCAGGGACTTATGTTCCGCAGCACGGGCGCTCCGCAAGGCACGGTGTGCGCTCCCATGCTCAACTTCATGCTTGGCGACCGCCACATGCGGCCCCTGGCCAAGAAGCCCCTGCACGTCCGTCACGGCGCGCTGGATGAGCGCCGCCAGCCCGGCGGCATCAAGGTGGCCTTCTACCCCGGCTGTATGGGCGACAAAATGTATGTCGATATGGCCGAAGCCTGCCTCAAGGTACTTCGCCATCACAATGTGGCCGTGTTCATGCCCAAGGGGCTGACCTGCTGCGGCATTCCCGCCCTGTCTTCCGGTGATGCCGACGGCATGGTCAAGCAGATGAAGGTCAACCTCAAGGCCCTTGACGGCGGGGACTTTGACTACATCCTGAGCCCCTGCGGTTCCTGCACCTCCACGGTCAAAGAACTCTGGCCCCGCTATGCCGGCCGTATCGGCGCTGTGGAAAAACGCAAGGCCGATCAGCTGGCCGCCAAGGCTATGGATATTAACGCCTTCCTCGTGGATGTGCTCAAGGTGCAGCCTGCCGGAACCCCGGCTGGCAACGCAACCTCTGTGACCTACCACGATTCCTGCCACCTCAAGAAGTCTTTGGGCGTGGTCAGCCAGCCGCGTGCTGTCATGGCCGCCAACCCTGCCTACAAAGTGGTGGAAATGGCAGAGCCGGACCGCTGCTGCGGCTGCGGCGGCTCGTTTAACCTTTTCCACTATGACTATTCTCGCAAGATCGGTCAGCGCAAGCGTGACAATGTTGTAGCCTCCCAGGCTGAAGTGGTGGCCGCCGGTTGTCCTGCCTGCATGATGCAGCTTGAGGACGTGCTTTCGCACAATAAGGATCGCGTGCGCGTTATGCATACGGTTGAAATATACGCTGAAAGCCTGAAATAGAACGGCCGTTCCGGCGGGGAATATCCTTCCCCGCCGGAGTGACGCGGCACGCCCGCGTAACCAAGATGACCAAAAGGAGTATCGTATGCCCCCTGTGAATCAGGAACTGGTCGAAGCTTTCGCCGCCAAGGCTGCGGCGGTTAGCGCGGTGGTGCAGGAAGTGCCCACTATGGCCGCAGCCCTGCAGTATGTTGTGGATGTTTGCGCCAGCAAAGCTCCCTCTGAACTTCTGGCTGATGCCCCCGGCGTCGCCCAGGGACCCTTGAGCCCCAACAATGTTCCCACCCGCGTGCAGCGTGTGGTTGCGGCCCCGGAACTTAATGATGCGGATTTTGCCGCCCTGGCTGCCGCCTGTGAGGAAAAGGGCTTTCTCTGCATTCGCGAGGGGCTGCGCAACTATCTTGCGGGCATCGACGTGGGCCTTTCCACGGGCATAGTGGGTGTGGCCGCCAGCGCTACCTGTCTGCTCGACACCGACAAGGAAGACGTGCGCCTGACGGGCATGATTTCCGAGGTGTCGATGATCCTCCTGCGCAAATCCGACATTTACCCCGACCTGCCGTCCATTGCCCAGATTCTGCGCGAGCGCATGAGTTCGGCGCCTGCTACCTACACCACAATGGTGACGGGCCCCAGCCGTACGGCTGATATCGAACGTGTGGCCGCCGTGGGCGTACATGGCCCGCTGGAACTCCACATTATTCTTTTGGAGGACTAATCCATGCATGACGCCCTTAAAAGCAATTCCGGCTACCACAAGGAACTGGACGAAGCCCTTAACGACGAATTTCTGCGTCGCACTCTGGATACCTTTGCAGTTGCCTACCGCGCCAACCGCGAGGCCGTGTTCAAAGAAGTGGACGAGCGCGGTCTCATAGCCAAAGTGGCCGATGCCAAGGACTACGCCTGTCAGCACATGGAAGAACTGTACAACCAGTTCAAGTCCGAAGCTGAAAAGCGCGGCGTGCATGTGCACCGTGCCGCTACTGCTGCTGAAGCCAACGAGATCATTTCCCGCATCGCCAAGGAAAACAACGTCAAGCGCGTGGTCAAATCCAAGTCGATGACGGCTGAAGAAATCGAGTTGAATCCCGCTCTTGAGGCTCAGGGCCTCATCGTGGACGAAACCGACCTCGGCGAATGGATCATCCAGCTGCGGCATGAAGGCCCCTCGCACATGGTCATGCCCGCCATCCACCTTTCGCGCTATCAGGTGGCCGACGACTTCACCAAGGCCACTGGCGTGAAACAGGATTCGGACGTGCAGCATCTGGTCAAGGTGGCCCGCGTGCAGCTGCGCCGCAAGTTCATCGCTGCCGATATGGGCATCAGCGGATGCAACTTCGCTGTGGCTGAAAACGGCGCTGTTTCTACCGTGACCAACGAAGGCAACGCCCGCATGGTCACCACCCTGCCGCGCGTGCATGTGGCCATTGCCGGTCTGGACAAGCTTGTAGCCAAGCTGGACGACGCCCTTACGGCTCTGCTGGTGTTGCCCCGTAACGCCACTGCCCAGCGCATCACCTCCTACGTCACCTGGATGTGTGGCGCGGGTCCCTGTGCCGCCAATGCCGACGACAAAAAGATCATGCATGTGGTCTTTCTGGATAACGGCCGCACCGAAATCGCCAAGGATCCGCTGTTCAAGCAGATCTTCCGCTGCGTGCGCTGCGGCGCTTGTGCCAACGTCTGCCCCGTGTACCGCCTCGTGGGCGGCCACAAGATGGGCTACATCTATATTGGCGCCATTGGCCTTATCCTTACCTACTTCTTCCACGGCAAGGAACGTGCCCGTATTCTGAGCCAGAACTGCATGGGCTGTGAATCCTGCGCCAATGTGTGCGCTGGCGGCATCGAGCTGCCGCGCCTCATCCGCGAGATTCGTTCACGCCTCAACGAAGAGCAGGGCGCTCCCATTGAAGCCAACCTGCTGTCGGCTGTGATGAAGAACCGCAAGCTCTTCCACAAGCTGCTCAAGTTCGCCAGCTTCGCCCAGAAGCCCTTTACCCGCGGCGCTCAGTTCCAGCGGCATTTGCCAGCGGTTTTTATGGGCAAGCACAACTTCAAGGCCTTGCCCGCCATTGCTAACAAATCCTTCCGCGACCGCTGGTCTGAAATCGCTCCCAAGGTGCAGAATCCTGTCATGCGCGTGGCCATCTTCAGCGGCTGCGCTCAGGATTTCATCTATCCTGAACAGCTGGAAGCCTGCGTGAAGATTCTGGCCGCCAAGAATGTGGCGGTTGAATTCCCGATGGATCAGTCCTGCTGCGGCTTGCCCCTGGAAATGATGGGACAGCGCAAAACCTCCATTGATGTGGCCAAGCAGAACCTCGCGGCTTTCCGTGGTGGCAACTATGACTACATCATCACGCTCTGCGCGAGCTGCGCCGGACATCTGAAGCACCACTATCCGCAAATTCTTGACAAAGACTATGCGCTGGTGGAAGGTCAGGCTTTCGCTTCCAAGGTCATTGACTTCAGCTCCTTCGTGCACGATGTGCTGGGCCTCAAGCCCGAAGACTTCCACAAGTCTGGCCAGAAGGTCACCTATCACGCTTCCTGCCACCTTTGCCGTGGCCTGAACGTGAAAGAAGCCCCGCGTGCCCTTATTGCCGACGCGGCTGAATATGTGCCCTGCGACGAAGAAGAAGTTTGTTGCGGTTTCGGTGGCAGCTACTCTGTGAAGTTCCCCGAAATCTCGGCACAGCTTCTGGAAAAGAAGGTCAACAATATGAAGGCTACCGGGGCTGATCGCCTGGTGGTGGACTGCCCTGGTTGCGTCATGCAGCTGCGCGGCGGTGCTGAAAAGCAGGGCTTGAAGATCAAGGTCGACCACATCTCTGAGCTGCTGGCCGACAACCTGAAAAAGTAATACTGGTTCAATACCTGATATGAAGAAGCGCCGCTTGAAAAAGCGGCGCTTCTTCGTACTTGCGCGGTTAAACGCCGTAAGGAGCGTGCCTTGTGCCATGTATGGTGCTGCGTAAGCGGCATGTGGGGCAAGCGCCCAGAAAAAGTATGTTCCTGGTTTGAACATCGAGAGGCCACTGGAAGGAAGAAGCCCTGAAGGCGGCACCGGGAAAGGCCGTGAAGTGGCGAGCCTGCAAGGCCAGTGGGCACTGAAATTCTGGCAAAAAGGCGTCACAAGTCGCACCCGCAGATCGGGCTTTTGCGTGCCGCGAATCGGCTCAAGCGCGCGGGAGAACAGAACGGCTATGTCCACGCAAGGAGGGGACTTTGCCGATATGGCGACCGCAAGAACAAGCTACATACGGGCTTGTCAACAGCCGGATGCACAAATACCCGCCAGCAGCGGGCTGTCTGCATTGCCGCGCAGGGGTACGCTAATGCAAAAACTGCGAAGGAATGCGCCACCAGTACCAGTGGCTGACGACTGTGGAATCTTGAGGTTCCCATTCACCGCAGGTTTCAAAGTAATGCAAGACCCGGCTTTCAGCTTCACTGAGGGCGCGTCCCTTTTCGACAATCTGGCGCAGACGGAAAAAGATGGTCAGGCACTCAAAGAGGCCAAGGCAGTCTTCATCCATGCTGATGTCATTCTGGAGCCGTAAAATGAACTCCTGATAGAAGGGATTGTCTTCACCCACGCAGAGGTCGAATGACGAGCTGTGTTCCAGCAGATACTTCAGGCCCTGCGAAAAAAGCCTGTGGGTTGGGAGGGGGGAGGCTTGCGATGTGCTGGCCGTATACAATCTTTCCATTGCCTTGTGATGACTGGAAAGTGGCATAGTTGACTCCTCTAGCTAGTGATTCTGAGGGCTTTCGAGTAACAGAATATATATAAAATTACAAATTATTCTATAATAGCAAACCAGACACAAGAATAGACACGAAAAGGAGAAACTCTATAGGGCTGCTGCAACGAGGCAGCAAAGGAATCCGGTGTGGGCTGGGCCGTTAGCGTATAGGTCGGCGGGGTTGCAGGTACTGCGGCTGAAAAAACAACCTGTACTGCTTGGCGGGAGAAAGGTGGGCCGGTCTGCTGACCTCGCCTTCAATGGATAGAGGCTTGTCGGACAGGCCAAAGGGCTGCAATTGCCCCGGCGCAACATCCATGTGTGACAATCTTTCTCCGGTGACGTTAAAAACGGGCATGGTGCTGTTGGTATTGCCAGCCGCGAGAATACCGGATTTGCCCGCAGGTAATATGGTTTCAGTGGTTCCATTATGGGCGGTAGCATTGAGCAGGCTTGGCACAGGCAGGTCTGTGCGTCGCAGAACATCAAGGAAATCGTTGCCAGTGCGGCCCACAAAGGTCACCAGAGAGGTGCCATCGCCGTAAACCAGCAGGCTGACTGGCATGGTGCCGCCATGAATGCCCATAAAGGCCGGTCGGCCCCCAGCGGGCATAACGATCCAGGGCTCCTCTGATTGGGTATTGTTTTCACGGGTGCTCAAGGGCTGTGCTGCCTGGGCCTTGGTCCAGACGCCGACGACAAGCACAAGGCACAGAATGCAAAAAGGCAGTAGCTTCATGCCGTTCATACTTCCATTTTTCTGCAAGGATGCGCTTATGCGTGCAGGCCGTGTGCACCGTGACATATTTTACCGGGAGTGAGATTGGTTCAAAATTGGCCTTTTGTGGCTCCAGAAGTGGTCTCAATTCCGTAAAAATTGAATGCTAGCGCATTCGCACGACTAATGCCAGAACCCGCGCTTTGAAAACCTTGAATCACGCACCAACAGTTTGGATGCACTTTAAAACATTTAGTAAGGGGCGGCATAATTGTCAAGGCGCTTGAGCCGCTAGATTGCTGAAAATCAACGAAAAAGTATTGTTATTTTGCACGGCTGCGCTTTGCTGGCTGCGCTGGAACCGGAACAGGCTCCGGTTTGGGCGGCAGTGGCGGGCTGAGATCAGGCGGGGCCGGAATTTGTGGAAGGTTTTTACCGCTGCCAAGATAGTGCAGAAAAAATTCGCTCAATGCGGCGAACATGTTTTTGTGTATGCTTTTTCTGTCTTCTTCGCGCACAGACCGGCAAAGCTCTGGCAATTCCGCTTCCAGTGCGGGCGGGCAGGGGGCCATGAGCGCCCCGGCGTCTGCCTTGTCCAGCACAAGCCAGCGGGCTTTCTTGCCCGTAAATTCGTAAACGCGTCGGGCATGCAAGGCCGTGTTGTTAAGACCGTCGTTGGAGGCGGCCATAAGAAGCAGGGGCGGGTAAAACCAGCGGAAGGAGTCTCGGTTGAAAAGCATGCCAAATCCGGGGGCCACCGCAGCCACGGCCTTGACGCGCGTGTCTGCCAGACTTTTGGACAAAGGCAGGCTGCGGCAAAGACCTTCCATGCGGTTTTTCGCCCATACGTTGCAGTACATGTCGTGCGAGCCAGCTTGCGCGCAATAGTTTTGCCAGCCTTCGCAATCGGGCAGTGCGCCGCCCAGCAAAAGAGCGGCTGTGCCACCTGCACCGAAGCCCAGAACGCCGATGCGGTCAGGGTCAATGGTGGGCTCCGCTTCAGGGTCGTTGAGCAGCAGGGGAATAAGGCTGGAAAGTTCCCGGACCCTGTTTGACAACTGTTGCCAGGTGAGCAGCAGATCCATATTGTCCATATTGTCGCCAGGGTGGGTAGGCGCCGCTACCACAAAACCACTGGCTGCCAGCCATGCGGCTGTGTCATGATAGGAGAAGCGTGATCCTGCCGTATCGTGCGAGAGCAGAATGAGCGGAAAGCGCCCTTCCACGGCTTTGCCGCCCCGTGCGGCTGAAATTTCCCACGGGCCATACTGGATGTCACGCGGGGGACGAACCGAGGGATACCAGAGGTTCACATCGAGCCGTAGTCCGTTTTCGCCGTCCCAGTGTCCAAGGGTACGAAAACCCACGTTGTAAAAGTCGGCTCTGGCGTTCAGGGCCGGAATTAAAAGAAAACAGAGGCACAGTGTGAGGATGGCGGAAATATTCTGTCGCATGCTCGTGTTGTGCCACAAGCGGCCTTGGGGTACAAGAGCGATCGGAGTGTCGAACTGCTCCTGAAAATCGGCCCGGAGAGCGAATTATATGGATATAATCAGTTATTTCAGCGATTTCGTACTGCACATTGATGTGCATCTCTTTGAACTGGTGGAGCAGTATGGGCTCTGGGTCTACGCCATACTCTTTATCATTGTTTTTTGTGAAACCGGGCTTGTGGTGACACCCTTTCTGCCGGGCGATTCCCTGCTTTTCGCCGCAGGTGTGGTGGCCGGAACAGGCCTCATGGGCTATGTGGAAGTGATGGTGGTACTGCTGGCGGCAGGTATTCTTGGCGACGCCGTCAACTATTGCATTGGCCGCCATGTTGGGCCGGCGATTTTTTCCCGCGACACCCGCTTTATCAAAAAAGAGCATCTGCTCAAGGCCCATCATTTTTATGAACGTCATGGTGGCAAAGCCATTGTGCTGGCCCGCTTCGTGCCCATTGTGCGCACCTTCGCGCCCTTTGTGGCAGGCATTGCACTTATGTGCCCCCGCACCTTCTTTTTCTACAATGTGACGGGGTGCGTTTTGTGGGTCGGCTGCCTGGTTTCCGCAGGATTTTTTTTGGGAAATCTGGAGTGGGTACGCCAGAATTTCAGCCTCATCGTTTACGGCATTGTGGTCGTATCCGTACTGCCCGTGGCCATTGAAGTGCTGCGCTCCTGGTTTGGCGGCAAGAAAAAAGATAACGAAGCGGAAGACGACAAAAAATAGCCTTCGTTCTGAAGCCTGCAAACAGTAATTGAAAATCCCGCCAATGGCGGGATTTTTTGTGTCTTCTGAAGGGATGGGAGCTCTGTTTCCTGCACAGTCTAAACCATCACGCGCAGCCGCCCGTCTTCCATTTGGGCCTCGCGGTTGATGCAAAGGGGAGCGTCCTCACCGTGGTGGGACACAAAGACAATATGCAGCCCTTTTATGGCCAGCTGGTCCAGCAGGTTAAGGTAGTGGGCGCGGCTGGGAGCGTCCAGCCCGGAGCACGGTTCGTCCAGCAGCAGAATGTCCGGCTCGCCCACCAGCGCGCGCGCCAGAAAAAGGCGGCGCAACTGCCCCGTGGACAGGTGACGGATGGACTGGCGGCCAAGGGCTTCCACATCTTCAGCACTTTCTTCAGGAAACATTTCCTGCATGCGGCGGAGGGCTTCTGCCTTTTCTGCCGGGCTGAACTTGCGGTATACGCCAATGCTGTTGTCAAAGCCGGTGCAGACCATCTCGTGCGCCGTAAGGGAGTAGCCGTAGAGCGCCTGTGAAAGGTCCGATACCAGCCGGACGCCCTTGCGTACCTCTGCCAGGGTATCCACTGCGCCGCCCTGATGTGGCAGCCAGCGTTCCAGTGTGCCACCTGCAGCCGTGAATTCGTCTCCCGCCAGGAGGCGCAGCAGGGTGGATTTGCCCGAACCGTTGGCCCCGCTGATGCGCCAGTGTTCACCTTGATGCACGCTCCAGGTAATGTCGCGCAGTACCTTTTGCCTGTCGATGAAGACCGTCACATTTTCAAGATCCAGCAGGGGAGGCAGGCTTTCTGTTTCACATATGTCGTTGGCCGTTTTTTGCAGATCGGGCATGAACTGTCCTCCTCCATCGGCCTGTTCCGGCGGTATTGTGTACAGGCGTCCTTCGCTGACGTAGCGCCTCTCCACGCACCATTCGGGTATCTGCCCCGGACGGTGTGCGGTCATGACAATGGTGCAGCGCGGGGCGTATTCTTCCAGCACGTCAAAGAAAATTTCCCGGTAACGGGCGTCCAGCCCGTCGGTGCATTCGTCGAGCAAAAGCAGGGCAGGAGCCCGCAACAGCGCTCTGCCCAAAAGAAGCAGACGCAGCTGCCCCTGAGAAAGGGTGGGCGTGTCCCGGTCCAAAAGGCCCTCTGCTTCGAGGCGGCTAGCCATGCGCACGGCTGCTTCGCGGCGTGCAAACGCCTGATTGCCGCCGTCTGAATAAATCAGGGGAGTGTCTTCAAAACCAGTGAGCAGCAGGTCAAGGCCTGTGAGATCCCACGCCTGACGCTGATAATTTTCTTGTTGTGCAGGAGAAACAAGCGTTGTCATGGCGCGTCCGGCCAGCGGCGACTGTTCGGGGCCCTCTGCCGTATGCCACCAGATATGGCCGCTTGCGGGCCAAAGTTCACCACGCAGCAGACGCAACAGGGTAGACTTGCCGGAGCCGTTGGCCCCAAGCAGGGCGCAGTGGCGCCCACGCTCAATCCGCCAGTCGATGTGGTGCAAGACCGTCCGCTGACTGGCGTCACCGGGCAGAAAAAGACTCAGATTTTCGATGGTCACAAGCGGTTCAAACATAGATCATTCCTGCTGCCGAACTTCAACGCAAGGTGAACAGGCTCGGCTGTGTGGAAGAGGCGCTGTTCTTTGGCTGTCCTGTACTGCCGGGCAGCCCATCGGGGCTGTGTTGCCGGGTCCAGCCTGATGGAACCGTTGAAGTTGGCTTATGGCTTTATGGCTGGCAGCTTCCCGTGCTTTTGCCGGGAGGCTGCCCGAGCCATTTCTAGAGTAGAATAACTGTTAAAAAACTAAAATGTTCTAGTGGGTTGGTCTTAAATTGGGTAGACATTGCGTTGCCCACGGTCAAACACGGTATATTCTTTGAAGCCAAAAGCGCGCGCGTAGGAGGCCAGGCGGGCAAAACCGTAGCCCACATCGTCTGTAACGTGCGCGTCGGAAGCAAAGCTAATGGGCAGATCCATTTCCGCTGCCATTACCATAATGGGAGGCGCGGGGTAGATTTCGCGGCAAGCTTTGCGCAGCCCTGCCGAGGAGATTTCCATGCTCATGCCAGACTGCCGCAGGGCCGCGAGACCACGCCGCACAAGAGCCTGGCTTTCCGGCTTGGTCAGCCAGACGTGAAACTGCTCAACGGAGAAAATCTTGACGAGGTCGGGATGGGCAGCAATGTTGAAAAGGCCCGAAGCCAGCATGCGCTCCCATATTTCAAAGTAGCGTGTGTACTGGATTTCGCATTCTTCTTGCGACATGCCTTTCCAGGGCTCGGAGCCGTCGTCAAAGCCCCATTGCCCGATAAAGTGCACGCTGCCCAGCAGATAGTCGAAATCATAGGCGGCGCAGGACGCGAGGGTGAAGTCCAGTTGCCCTTCAAGCCAGTCCATTTCCATGCCAAAAAGTACACGGCAGGGGCCATTTGCATTGGCGGCCTTGAGGGCCAGAACTTCGCTGGCGTAGTCCGGCAAGTGGCGCGTGAGTTTGTCTCTGTACTCGTTTGTATAGTCAAAACCCAAGGGCCGGGGCGAATGTTCTGTAAAGCCGATGATCTCAAGGCCCTTGGCCTGGGCGGCTGCGTACATTTCAGCGGGGCTGTTGCCGCCGTGGGAATACTTGGTGTGGTTATGCAGGTCTGCGAGGATCATGAGTGGGCTTTCCTGAGTGGGGTTTCCTGAATGCTCCGGGGGAGCCCCGGCCTCCCAATGCAGGGAGGAAGGTTGCTGTATGGGGATACTATGAACCGTAAAGGCCCGGCTGGCAAGATGCAGCAGGCAGGGCGCGCCCTGCCTGCGCCCGAGCGGGGTCAAGACGGGCGTGCCGTACAAAAAAGGGTGGAAACGTCTGACAGACATTCCCACCCCTGAAACAACAACGTGATGCGGCTGTATTTTACTTCAGCAGGCGCTTTACGATTTCCTGACCGGCCTTGCGTCCTGCACCCATTGCAAGAATGACGGTGGCAGCGCCAGTAACGATGTCGCCTCCGGCAAAAACGTTGGGAATAGACGTTTCGCCAGTTTCTTCATTCACCTCGATGTAGCCCCACTTGTTTTGCTTGAGCTTGGGGGTGGCGTCGAGAAGGATGGGGTTGGAGCGCGTGCCCAGAGCCACAACGGCCAGATCGGTGGGCAGGTCGAATACTTCGCCTTCAATGGCTACGGGGCGGCGGCGGCCAGATGCATCGGCTTCGCCCAGTTCCATCTTTTGCAGGGTAACGGACTTCAGACGCATTTCGGCGTCGCCGTTAAAGCGCACTGGTGCGGAAAGCATTGCGAACTGCACGCCTTCTTCCTCGGCGTGTTCCAGCTCTTCAAGGCGGGCAGGCATTTCTGCCCTGGTGCGGCGGTAAACGATGTGTACGCTTTCAGCGCCCATGCGCAGGGCGGTGCGGGCCGCGTCCATAGCCACGTTGCCAGCGCCGAAGACTGTCACATTCTTGCCGGGAAAGGCCGGGGTGTCCTGACCGGGGAAATCATAGGCGCGGCCCAGATTTACGCGGGTAAGGTATTCGTTGGCCGAAAATACGCCCACAAGGTTTTCGCCGGGTACGCCCAAAAAAGTGGGCAGGCCAGCGCCTACGCCGATAAAGACGGCGTGGTGGGTTTCCAGCAGTTCTTCAACCTCGACGGTGCGTCCGCCAACATAGTTGAGATGAAAATCCACACCTGCCAGGCGCAGGCCGTTGATTTCTGTGGCAACCACATTCTTGGGCAAGCGGAAGGCGGGGATGCCATAAATCAGCACGCCGCCGGGTTCGTGCAGGGCTTCGTACACGTCTACCTTGATGCCCGCGGCGGCACAGACGCCGGCACAGGTCAGGGAAGAGGGGCCGGAACCGATACAGGCCACCTTGAGGTCGCCGCGCGGCAAGGCGCAAGAGTTGGTGCCCGTAACCTGCTCACAGGCCGATGTGGCAATATAGGTGTCGGCCACAAAGCGTTCAAGACGGCCAATGGCCACAGGCTGCCCCTTGGCAGTGAGGATGCACTTGCCTTCGCACTGGTGTTCCTGCGGGCAAACGCGGCCGCACACGGCGGGCAGGCTGTTGGTGCTCTTGATTATGCGGTAGGCGGCGTCCATATTGCCAAGAGAAACTTCACGGATAAAGTCGCGGATGGGAACTTCTACGGGGCAACCGCTGACGCAGAGGGGCTTTTTGCACTGAAGGCAGCGCTTGGCTTCTTCAATAGCCATTTCTCTGGTGTATCCCAGGGCGACTTCTTCAAAATTCGCGCGCCGTACTTCGGCAGGCTGGCAGGGCATATCCACCCTGGGGGCAAGGGGCTTCTTTTTGGGGGTCTTAGTTTCCATGAGCAGTCCTCTGATAGTCGTCAATGGAGACTTTTTCCTGTTCACGATAGGCAGCCAGACGGCGGCGCAGTTCGGGAAAATCTACTTCGTGCCCGTCAAATTCGGGGCCGTCCACACAGGCGAATTTGGTTTTGCCGCCAACGCTGACGCGGCAGGCGCCACACATGCCAATACCGTCAACCATGATGGGGTTGAGGCTGACAGTGGTTCTGACGCCAAAGGGGCGCGTGGTTTCGGCTACGGCGGCCATCATCGGTACGGGGCCGACGGCCACCACTTCAAAGACGGTCTTGTCTTTTTTAAGCCTGTCGCGCAGAAGGTCGGTCACCAGGCCCTTGTGGCCGTAGCTGCCGTCGTCTGTAGAAATAAGCAGTTCGTCCACAAAGGATTTCAGCTCTTTTTCAAACAGCAACAGGTCCTTGCTGCGTGCGCCGATAACGCCCACAACCTTGTTGCCCGCCCGCGCGTGGCCCTTGGCGATGTGGTGCATGGCGGCAATGCCCGTGCCGCCGCCCACACAGATGACGGTGCCTTTCTTTTCAATATGGGTGGGGTGGCCCAGGGGGCCGCAGACGTCAAGAATGGCGTCGCCCACATTGAGAGCTTCAAGCAGGGCCGTGCTTTTGCCCATAACAAGATACACAATGGTAATGGTGCCGTTTTCGGCATCGGTATCTGCAATGGTAAGGGGAATGCGTTCTCCGTTGGGAGTCATACGCAGCATGACAAAATGCCCGGGTTTTGCCTTCCGGGCGATTTCCGGCGCATCGAGCACCAGCTTGCTGGTTTTGCCCGGGATCAGGCTTTCCTTGTGCAATATGGGTGTTGGCATAGGCTCTCCTCTTCTGGCTTGATGTGACGATGGTATCTGTGATTACGAACCCTTGCAAGCGCAACCCGCACGGGGTGGCTGCATAACCATCTCTATATAAACATCTTTAATATTGTTCTGCGTATTTTTCTAGAAAATTGGACATTTCGCTAAAGGTTTTAATTCCGTGTACCGATAAGGCTAATGATGAGTGGGGAAGGGGAGACATGTGTCGCTAACAAGGAAGCGAACCAGCCCCCCCGATGCAGGGAAGCAGTGATCCATTCAGGGAGGAATGGTCATGTCGCAACGCATCAATGACGCATTCCTGTCGGAAAACGGACCGCAGGACAGGCCCGCTCCTTATTACGAGGAGCATGATCTTGCCCTGATACAACGGTACCTTACCGTACTGGAAGACAATAAGAAGGCCA
Organism: Desulfovibrio intestinalis; assembly: GCF_014202345.1. NCBI lineage: Bacteria > Pseudomonadati > Thermodesulfobacteriota > Desulfovibrionia > Desulfovibrionales > Desulfovibrionaceae > Desulfovibrio > Desulfovibrio intestinalis. The sequence continues at coordinate 145,973 of NZ_JACHGO010000008.1, read as the reverse complement.
GCCGCTCGGGTATAACCGACGCAGGAATGGCAATGGACATGGCGGGATTTGTGCGGCAGCAGCTGCAAAAGCCCGCGCAGCGGCCCCGAATATCATCTGCCCTTATGGCTTTGGCCTTGGTGCAGAAAGTACCTGACGGGCCACAACAGTAAACCGGCGTTTTTTGCCCTTGTGGGCGAGACGCCGCGGAACCTGAAAAAACGCAACCTGGGCAGGCAGTGTAACACTGCAATGCCGATGTTAAACGAAAAGCATCACTTTTCCGTGACATGAACGGGTGCGTGGCCGGTTCGCAGTCCATGAACAATTCTCCACTCATGTGAAGGGGAGGGCCGTGGGGGCTCTCCCCTTCTTTTATGGATTTGCACCAGAGGGTAGATGGCTGGCCGTGCGGCCGTCATACGCCGATGCTCCGTAAATGGCTGGCCGGGTCAGGCTGACCGGCGAGGGGCAGAGGCCGGATAGTCTGAATAGCATGGCAGTGGCAGCCGTGATAGAGCGGTGATTTTGGCGCGCTTAACCGGGGTTGTGAACCCTCGTTGGCAACGTTGCGATCTCTGTGGGGTATTTGCCACCGGAGACAGTAAAACGTTCTGCGGCGAGCAGTTTGGGCCGCTCGCCGCAACACGACATGCATTCTACCGAAATCGCGGTTTACAGTAGAATGTCAGTTAGTTTGACCTAGGGGTAGAAGCCGGTGGGCTTTTCAGCCAGGTTGATCATGATGTTCTTTTGCTGGGTGTAGTGCTCAAGGATCACCTTGTGGGTTTCGCGCCCGATGCCCGATTCCTTGTAGCCGCCAAAGGGAGCGCCCGCCGGGATGCTGTTGTAGCAGTTTACCCACATGCGCCCGGTTTCAACGGCCCTGCTCACGCGGATGGCGCGGTTGATGTCGCGCGTCCACACTGCGCCACCCAGACCAAAGACGCTGTCGTTGGCCATCTTGACCACTTCTTCTTCAGTCTTGAACTTGATGATGACGGCCACGGGGCCGAAGATTTCATCCTGGGCCACACGCATGTCGTTGGTGACATTGCCGAGCAGGGTGGGACGCATGAAGCAGCCCTTGCCCAGTTCGCCTTCAGTCACACGTTCACCACCGCAAAGCACCTTGGCTCCTTCGCCCTTGGCCTGCTCGATGCAGAGCAGTATGGCCTTGAGGTGCGATTCATATATCTGTGAACCCATCTGGGTTTTTGCTTCCCAGGGCAGGCCAACCTTGACGCGATTGAAGCGCTCAACAGCTTCAGCCACGAACTTGTCGTAAATATCTTCATGCACAAAAACACGCGATCCGGCGCAACATACCTGCCCCTGATTGAACAGGATGCCCAGTTGCAGGCCGTCCATAGCCAGATCCCACTGGCAGTCGGGGAAGAATATATTGGCCGACTTGCCGCCCAGTTCCAGGGTGGAGGGAATGAGGCGCTTGGCTGCGGCCAGACCCACACTGCGGCCCACGTCGGTGGAACCAGTGAAGGCAAGCTTGTTGAATCCGGGGTGGTCCAGAATATACTGGCCCGAGCGGGAGCCGCGGCCAGTAATAACGTTAAACACGCCCTTGGGCAGCACCTGGCCTATAAGGCGCGCCAGCTCAAGAACGGAAAGCGAGGTATGGTTTGAGGGCTTGAATACGGTGCAGCAACCGGCAGCCAGCACCGGAGCCAGCTTCCACGCCGCCATAAGGAAGGGGAAGTTCCAGGGCACGATCTGGCCCACAACGCCGATGGGTTCACGCAGAACCAGAGAAAGCGTGTTGCCGTCAAGCATGGTTGCGGTGCCTTCGTCGGCGCGCACTACACCCGCAAAGTAGCGGAAGTGGTCGGCGGCAAAGGGAATGTCCACATTCATTGTTTCGCGGATGGGCTTGCCGTTGTCCAGCGTTTCCACCATTGCGAGGTGTTCTTTGTTGGCGTCAATGATATCCGCTATCTTTAAAAGCAGGTTGGCGCGTTCGATGGGATCTGTTTTTCTCCAGCTTTCCCATGCGCGGGTGGCAGCTTTGACGGCGGCGTCAACATCTTCCTTGGTGGCTTCGGCGCAGGTGGCAAGGCGCTCGCCATTGGCGGGGCAGAAGGTGTCGTAAGTGGCGCCGTCAGAGGCGTCCTTCCACTGACCGTCGATGAAGAGGGAATATTTGTCCTGCAAATTTGGCTTTTTCATGACGCATCCTTTGGTTAAAGGTTGGCATACTCAGTAATCATTCTGTTATTTTAGTGCAATAACTCCTTATCCAGCATGCTTCATACTTAACGGCATGCAAAGTTAGAAAATAAACTCTAGTTGTGAAAAAAATATCAACCAAATGGCACTATGTTCAAGAATGATACATTCTCAACATGTCTCCGGGCGCATTGTAAGCTAAACGCTAAAAGAGAAAAATCGGCAACAGAGTCACGCTCTGCATGATTATCAGGATAGACCCTTAATAAATTGTCTGCAATTCAAACAAGATGAGCACCGGGTCACGCTATTTGTATCAGCGGCTATGTATTTCAGTGGGTTAGGTTGAACAATCACTCAACATAGAAAACTATGTGGCTGGTAAGGTGAAATTGGTTAGAGGCCGTGCGCAGCAGGGGCAACGTTGCATTCTGTTATGGCTGCATTGGCATTATGGCAAAGGGATTGTCAGAAACGGCAAGGCCGCGTTGTGGCAGGCAGGCTGTTTCAGGCTGTTTGCTGCTGGTATGCTGCCGATCCCGCACAGGCTATCCTGATAGGTATCTGGGCTGAGCATGGTTCGTGGCTGGCGTCAGTGTGCCGAAAAATGGAATTTAGAGCATTTTAACTTTGAAAAATTTTAGATGCTCTAACGCTGCACAAGCGTGCAGCGCGCCGCAACGCAGCGTGGATTCTGCCAGAAATCACATTTTTCGCGGAATGACAACTTTGAAATGTAATGCATTTCAAAGTTAATCTGCTCTAGTCAGAGCACGCGCCGTGTTACGGCGTGCTGTGCCCTTGCGTAGCGATGGAGCATCTAAACTTTTTCAAAGTTAAAATGCTCAAGGTGGTAAGCGCTTTTACAAGAAACTTCACTCTTTGCTTGCCTGTCTATAGCCGTGGCTGAACCTGGCTGCGTACAGCAGTGAGGCCGTATCCGCCGCATTCTGACCCGGTAGCACCAGAAAAACGGTCTGCCGTACAAGCCCGTGCTCTTCCACACACTGGGCCAGTGTTCCGGCGGTAGTCCAAACAAGGCGCTGGTCAGGCCAACCCACGCGGTAGGCGCACAGGATGGGCGTATCTGATGGAGTGTGGGCCAGCAGTTCAGCTTGCAGGTTTTCGCTGGCTCCGGCTGACAGGTAAACAGCCAGGGATGTGCCGTGGGCTGCCAGCAGGCGCAGGGCTTCGCGTTCCGGTACGGGAGTGCGCCCTTCCATGCGGGTAATGATGAGGCTCTGGGTTACTTCCGGCACGGTAAAGGTCACGCCTGCCGCTGCGGCTGCCGCACAGGCAGCGGTAACGCCCGGTATGACGCGCCAGGGAATGCCGTCCTGATCCAGCAACCGGGCCTGTTCGCGCAGCGCGCCGTACAGCGAAGGGTCGCCCGTATGCACGCGCGCCACTGCGCCGCCCGTAAGGGCCGTGCGCCGCACCAGATCATGACATTGCTCGAGCGTCAGCGGGGCGGAGTCTACTACGGGCACTCCGGGGGCTGCGCAGGCCACCACATCGGGCGGCACCAGCGAGCCGGCATAGATCACCAAACTGGCCTGCTCAATGGCCTTGCGGCCTTTGATGGTCAGCAGTTCGGGATCGCCGGGGCCTGCCCCCACAAAGCTGACAAGACCGGGGGCAATGCTTTTTGCGCACACAGACATTCCGTTGGCAGCGTCAGAACAGGCATTGGTGCAAGCATTGGGGTTGGCGCTAGGACATACTTCGGAACATGCCTCGGGGCGTACCTCAGAACATGCGCCGGAATTGGCACCAGAGCCGAGATTGGGACCGGGAGTTGCTTTGCTGCTATTCATGACCACGCTTCTGCGTCACGCCTTCGGGGGCGGGTTTTTGGGCCGTCACCAAAAAAACGGGATTCATTGCCGCCAAATGTATATCGCCTCCCAGCTCTCTGCCTTCTGAGGCCTGAATCTGGCAGATTTCCACAGGCCAGCCAAGACGTTCAAAAAAACTGCGGCACAGGCAGAACGTGTCCAGCAAGACACAACTTGCCACGACGCGGCCGCCCACAGGCAAACGAAGGCAGACATGCCCGAGGATGTCCTCGCCGTCTTCGCCAGAAAGGCCGCCGCCAATGAAAACACGGTGCGGATCAGGCAGCGAGGGCAGGCACTCCGGTGCTTCTCCCAGGCGTACGTCCAGAATGGCCGCGCCGAAGCGGCGGCGGTTTTCCTGAATACTCATGGCTCGTCCCACGGATCTTTCCACTGCCACCACACGGCCTTCGTGGGCCAATACCGTGGCTTCAAGCGCTACGGCCCCTGAGCCGGAGCCAACGTCCCACACCACATGATGCGGTTCAATCTGTAACAATGCCAGTGCCGTGGCCCGTACGGGTTTTTTGCTGATTAATCCTCTATCCACAGCCAGTTCGTGCGCGTTCAGGCCCAGCCGGGCGCGGCGCGGCGTATCGCCGGGTACGAGAATAAAGGTGCAGGCGGGGCCGAAGGATGTTCCGGCAGCTTGGGCCAGATCCATATTGTGGCAGATTTCGTCTGGTGCGCCCATGCGCTCAAAAATGTGGGCAGTGAACCAGTCAACGCCTCTGTCCAGAAGGTGCCGTGCCAGCAGGTCAGGCGTCATGCGGGCATCGGTGAGGATGCAGAGGGGAGCGTTTTTGCTGACTGCGGCATTGAGGGGGCCAAGGTCGTCCCGTCCGTGCAGGGAAAGGCAAATAACCTTGTGCCAGGGCAGGGCCAGCCGGGCGCAGGCCTGTTGCAGGGAGCTGACGGCAGGCATGAGGCGCACTGCCTCCTGCCCGAGCAGGCGCACCAGGGTAGCCCCAATGCCGAAAAGCAGCGGGTCGCCGTCGGCCAGCATGACAACGCGTTCTCCGGCTGCGCGCATTTGGCTCAGTCTGGTGAGCACTGGTTCCAGAGGGGTGCTCAGAGGCAGCAGGCGCGCCTTGAGCACGTCCTGGGCCGCATTGTCTTCATAAATATCAAGGGAAGAGGGCGCAGACAGGTTCGGGGAGCCAGCAGCACGGACCGGGGTGTTTTCTTCCGGCGCTGCGCCTGTCAATTCATGTAAGAGCTGTTTACCCCCGCAAATAACATCCGCCTCCTGCAACAAGGCACGCTGGTCGGCTGTGAGCAGCGGCAGGCCGCGCGGGCGGGCGCAATCCAGCCCAAGCACCGTAATGGGCGACGGTTCGGCTGTGGTTGGCTCAAAAATGAAGAAAGACTGCAAAATGTCTGACATGGGCGGCCAGTCGTCTGCCGATGCTTCTGCGGAATGTTCTTCCACTGGTTGCGGCGTGGACTTGTGCTGTCTTTTGGCAAGGCGGGCAGGCGAGGCCGATTTTGCTGGTTCGGGAATAATGCCAAGGCTGACGACTCCCGAAATTTTTTCGGCCGCTGCGGCAGAGGAGGCGTCCTCAACCGCGCCCACAGCAGCTTTCTGCGAAGCTTCCACTGAAGCTTCCACAGCTGCTCCGGGCAGAATCTCAGGCAGTTGCGGTTCAGGGGTCTCCTGCGGGACAAGAGACGGCGAGGTCGTTTGTGCCGCCTCTGGGGCGGTAGCAGGCAGTTCTGATGAAGGAGTGATCGCAGAGGCTGTGCCTGTGGCAGAATCTTCAAGCGGAGCATGGGGTTTGCCGGGCGCGTCAGTAGGCCCGTCGCCAGAAAGCGTGGCAGAGGCATCCCCAGCGTTTGCACCAGCGCCTGTGCCAGCGTCTGTGCCAGAAACGGCCTCAGAAGCTGTGCCAGAAACGGCGTCAGAAACGGGAGAAAGCGCGCGGGGTGTCTTGTCGGGTACGGAATCCGCCCGATGTTCACTTCCGGTTTCGGTTCCGCTCTGTGCGGGCACGGCGATGCCGGGCAGTGCGACCTGATGTTTCATAATGCCAGTAATTCCCTGCCGTCTGTGTGAAAAAGGTGCAGGCGCACATGGCGGCCTGCGAAATTTGCCGCTACAGCAGCGGCTTTTTCGCCTGTAAGGGCAATAACGTCATTTCCGGCTTTGTCTTGCAACAGCAGCTCCAGCGCGTGAGCGGCGGTGACGCAGTTGCGTACCTCATCTGCGCAGGCCGCGCCGCATTGGCGGCACAGGCGCGCAAGATCTTCCATGTCCAGATCCGCGTGGCGGGCATGCGTGTAGGCGTGGCCCTGAGCCAGTTTGACCAGTTTGCCGAAAAAACAGCCCCATATAAGATTTTCAAAAGGCATGGCCCCCGCGGCCTTGAGCGAAAATGCCGCAAAGTCTGCCACCTGAATGAAACTTCTTTGCGGCATCTGCGGATATTTGTCCATAAGCAGGCGTTCGGAGCGTCTGCCCGTGGTCAGGCCCATGTCGCGGCAGCCGGTTGCCAGCGCCACGGCCAGCCCTTGCTCGATGGTGGCCTTCCACGCCTGATGGCTGTAGGGGCGCACCGTACCTTGCGTGCCGAGGATGGAAATGCCGCCCACAATGCCAAGGCGCGGGTTGAACGTCTGCCGGGCCAGGCGTTCGCCTTCAGGAACACTGATGATGACACGCAAAGAAGGGCCCGGGCGCTCACCCAACTGCAAAGCCGCGCAGCGCAGGGCGAGGGTGATCTGCTGGCGCGGCGTCGGATTAACGGCTGCTTCTCCCACCGGAACAGGCAGCCCCGGCAGGGTCACGCGGCCCACGCCGGGGCCGCCTTCAATACTGACGGTAAAAGGGCGCGCCAAACCAGAGGCGTCGTTTGCTTCTTCAATAGTATGACTGATAGCAGGCTGTTCGGCTACAGGAAAATTTTCAACCACTGTGACCGTGATAAGCGCACCGGAGGTCGCGTCCGGGTCGTCGCCGCCATCTTTGCGTATAGATGCGTGGGCCACGCGCAGACTGCCTTGCGTATTGCCCTGTCCGCTGGGGCAGGTGGAGGCATCTGCGGAATGCGCTGTTTGGGAAGACGGCGTTTTTTGCGTAAAAAGCGCCGCAAATTCGGGGCATGAAGCCAGTTCTGGAGCTGCCCCGTGATCGCAGGCCGCCACTTCAAGCCGCAGCATACCCCTGGGTGCTGGGATTGGCTCGTCGGCAAAACCGCTGCCCGCAACGGTGCTGGCGGCTGTGCCATTGGCCGCCGCAAGGTGGCCGTCAGAGGTTGGGGCAGGGGTTGGCGCAGGCGGAAAGCTGAAAGGAGGAAGGGGCACATCCACATGGCTCGGCGCACGCCCCGTCTTCAAGAGATGCAGGGCGGCCAGAGCCGCGCCCGTAGCCGCAGAGCCCGTGGTAAATCCTTCGCGCAGTTTTGTGGTCATAATCAGTCTGTCATGTCAGGCAGCCAGACCTGCCCCTTGGCCACCAGAGTGACGGGGCCGTCCACTCCAGCCATAGACACGCCATCCTCGGAAAAGAGGCGTACATCCAAAGGAGAACCGCTGGGCTGCATGATGCTGAAGGCGTTGCCTCCGCCAGCCTGTGAACGGCTCAGGGCCAGGGCTAGCGCGCCGGAGCCGCAGGCGCTTTCAAGATAGTCGGTGCGTGTATCACGCACATGCACAATGGGCAGCATATTGAGCTGGCCTTGCAGCACGCGCCACCATATGACGCCCACAGCTTCTTCGTGCTCAAGCTCGTGGCGTTCACGCAGCAGAGCCGCCGCCGCGTGGCAATCCTCGGGCTGATTGTGGGTATGACCGTCCAGCAATAAGTGGCAGATGCCGGGAAGACGTACCAGATGTATGCCTTCGGCTTTGCGCTGTATGGTGATTTCGGGAAGGCGCAACCGGGCCTCCACAAGCCAGTGGGGCGCGCGGCCTCGTACATGAAGCTGCACAAGGCTCGGCCAGCCGGAGACGCTGACGTCATAACGGCGCTGTATTTCAGAAGATTCTGTAGAAACTATCGCGCCTGCGCTGCCGTCTGTGTCCTGCTGTACACGGCTTGAACCGTGGCAGGAAATGTCTTCAGGCTGCTCCAGGCAATCTTCGTCGCAGGCCAGCATCGCGCCCATGGCACGGCTGGCGTTGACGCAAAATTCGCCACCTGCCATGCGCAGGCTGGGGCCGCTGGCATCTACAAAGCCTGCCTGTTCGCCGCCAAGGCAGGATTCGCTCAAGGCTTGCCTGGCGAGGCGGCTTTGCAGGGACGTGGCAAGACCGCTCGTTGGGAACAGAAGCGTGGTGTTGCCGCCGGGGCTCCATTTGGAAAAAATGAGTGTGGGCATAGGGATATTCCTTTGACTCTTCTTCAAAGTATGCCTCAGGCGCGGCTGGCTGTCCAGCGGAGTGAAATGCTATGCTTTCAGCGTGAGGAATGCGAAAACACCCGTATTAAGGAAGTGGAGGCGGAAAAAGTACTTATTAGAAACTGTTTCCTATTTAAAACTTGCGGTTTTTCATAAAGGCGGTTATGAATAAGGCAGTTGCCGTCTCCAAAGGCTAAGCCTGGAGTGAGCTGGCAACGTGGCGGGCACACCGCGATTTACTGTTGGTTGACGGTAATTCGACGAACTTATCAACGTTTGGGAGGCAGTATGAAATCGTTTCGTCTTCTTGTTCTGGCCGCTGCTCTTGTACTGAGCTACGCTGTGGCCGCTGCGGCCGCTCCGGCCTGCACCAAGAAAATCGACAGCTTTGACTTCGTTGTGGACTACTCTGGTTCCATGATGATGAAGAACGCTCAATTGAAGCAGGACAAGATCCTTGTGGCCAAAAGCGTGCTGCAGCGCGTGAACGCCGCTATCCCTGCTCTGGACTATAACGGTGGCTTGCACACCATTTCCCCCAACGGCGTTATCGTTGCTCAGGGTCCCTGGGACCGCAACACGATGGCCGCTGGCATCAACAAGCTGCGTTCCGGTTTTGATGTCTTTGGTCGTATGACCAGCATGGGCACCGGCCTGCAGGCTTACGAACCCTTCCTGTCCAGCATGAAGCGCGATGCCGCCGTTATCCTCGTGACCGACGGCGACAACAACCGTGGTTCCAATCTGGTAGAAGTTGCCCGTCAGCTGTACGCCAGCCAGCGTAATTTGGTTATCCACATCGTTTCTTTCGCCGACAACAAGAACGGTGAAGAAACCATCAAGCAGGTTGCTGCTCTGAACCCCGCCACCATCGTGGTGCGTGGTGAAGAACTGGCCACCAGCGACGCCGCCGTTGAACGCTTCGTTCTGTCCGTGTTCTGCCAGGACGAAGACGTGATCGTGCTGCGTGGCGTGCACTTCGCTTTCAATTCCTATGCTCTTGACAGCAAGGCCATGGGCATCCTGAACGAAGCCGCCGGCCTGATCAAGGCTAGCCCCAACAAGCGCGTGGTGCTTTCTGGCTGGACCGACTGGATCGGTTCTGATGCCTACAACATGAAGCTTTCACAGGAACGCGCCAACAGCGTGAAGAACTACCTCGTGAAGCAGGGCATCCCCGCCAGCCGCATGACCGCCATTGGTCGTGGCAAGTCCTTCAAGTACAACAACGAAACCGCTGAAGGTCGCGCCATGAACAGGCGCACCGAAATCTCCTTCGAATAATCGAAGGGCGGTTGTTACTGGAATAACATGCAAAAAGCCGGGTGGCCCATGCCGCCCGGCTTTAATGTGTGAGGTGCTATGCGCAATCAAATATTTTTGGCTCTTTTGCTGACTTTCGGTCTGACGACAGGCGGTTGCGCCTGGTTTGGCGGCGACACTTCTTCCACTGAAGCGGCGATCACCCCGGCCCAGCCCGAAGAGGCTACCGAGCCAGCACCCGCGCCGGTTCCTCCGGCCACTGGCAAAGCCGCTAAGGCCGACAAAAAAGCCGCCAAACCTGCGGATAAAAAGACTTCTGCCAAGGGCGCTAAAACCGAGGCCCAGATTGCCGCTGAACTGGAAACCGTGGGACGTAAACTGGTCGCTCAGGCCGGTAGAACCGTGGTGCCTTCCAAGGCCAAGAAGGACGTGCGTCAGGTCGGCAAAGACTTTGTTGCAAGCTACGTTGAAGTGGACGAAAGCACCATCTCCACAGAATTGCGCCCCGGTGCTTCCGGTCAGTATGTAGGCTTTGTGCGCTACAAAGAAAATGTTTACGAATGCCGCGGCGCCAGCCGTCAGGCTGCCCTTACCGCAGCCTGCCAGCAGGTGAAAGCCCGCAGGATCAATGAATTGATCAGATATGACGGATCAAGCTGGCAGTACTAAGCCGCTTGAAATGCGTCAGGCATAAGGTTTTTCAGCGGGGCTTCGGCCCCGCTTTTTTTGTATGTACTCGCCACGAAAGGCGGGGCCGTTGTGTGGGCCGCCATCAGGCAGGTGCGCTCCAGCGTGCCTTGCGTGAAATTGCTGGCAATGCGCGGTAAAATGCCCCCGTGGTTTTTTGATTACGCCAAAATCCGTGGTAAAGATTGCTGCGAAAATTGCGGAGTACTTTGTACAAAGGCCAATTTACCCATGAATAGGGCGCGTGGCGTCATTACTATAATAAACACGGCGCTTGAGTTTCCGGCAAAGCAGATTACCCGCGAAATGCACCCCACTTCGAGCTCGCCGCCCTGACGGAGGATGTGATTATTGGGCTGAATCTACACGGTATTATGGTACGCTGTACGCCTGTTCAGCGTTAGCGCATGTAGCTGTTTTCAAAACGGAAATGTTTAGGTGCCGAACGGTTGGAAGAAAAGGTGGCGGGGTGAGCGGAAAGGTCAGATAAAGGTTGTGATCAGCACGAAATGATCCGAGTGGCACAGTGAGGGAACGCTGCGACAGCCTGTGGTCAGGCCACCACACGAGCTACTGTTGAAAGAAGTTATGGGGCGGTATCGTCGCAGGCGATGGCCTCTGGCGGAAGGTTGCTCACAATCCAGTTCACGCACTCCTGCGGAGTTTTGCATGACGCTTCACAGCACAGGGTGGCATAACGTGTGTACAGATCCTGCCGCTCCAGAAAAATATCGCGCAGCGTCTGCCCGGGAGCAATAGCCAGACCCCGCTGCGGGTTGCGGGCTATGCGTTCCTCGACCGTTTGCAGAGGCACGGCCAGATGCACCAGAGGCCCAAGTGTGGCAAGGTGGCACATGGCCTTTTCGCGGTAAACAACGCTGCCGCCTGTGGCAATGACAGTGCGGTTGGCTTTTATGGAACTGATCACGCTGGCTTCCACATCAAGAAAGTCGTCCTTGCTCAGGGCGTCGGTGACGTCTTGCAGGCGTGCGCCATAGATGGCTTCAATAAGATGGTCGCTGTCCATAAAAGCCCAGTCCAGGCGGCGGGCAAGCGCTTCGCCAATGGTGGACTTTCCTGCTCCCGCCATGCCGATCAGAACAATGCACGGTGATGGCCTGACCGGAGCTGTGATGGAAGAAGGACCAGAACAATCTGTGGCGACGGCAGTAGAAGAGGAAGCAGACATTGTGGCTCCTTGACCAGTGGGAAAGACATCTGAAATGTGCCCAAGGGGCGGGTTGCTGTCAAGCCAAGTCAGCACCACAGGCTCAACCCCTAAAGTTTGATGGCCGCTGGCCGATAAGCGTAGCAGAGGTGGTATCATGCCCATGACAGTATGCAAAAAAACAGTGATTGCCCGCACGTTGCGCCGCACGGTTCTGAGCGCGGCTGTTTTGTGTTTGAGCGCCGTGTCTGGACCGTTTGACGTGCTTCCGGCGCAGGCTGCGGAATCCTCACAGCCGCAAACCTTGCCAGACGGCGGGGCAAATCTGAATGAGGCCTGGATGCGCAATGGCGGTGCACGCCTGTATTGGAATACACTGACGCAACCGCGCCAGCTGCGCATGGCGGGCGCGGCATTTGCCGACCCGGCTGCTGTACCTGAACTCATGTCCAGCCCTCAGGGGCAACCTGCGGGCACGTCTGTGGGCAAGGGCAGCCGTAGCGCTGCACCGCACAGCATAACGGTTGATCCCAACGCTCCAGTGCGGCCCTGGCCCCGTGGCGCGTCGCGGCCTGCAAAAAAGGACGCAGCCGCCACAGTACAGCAGACTAAAACCTCGGCACAAAAACCAGTCTCGGCCAGCCCCGCCCTTACGCCGCCAGCGGCGCAGCAGGGCAGCGGCAAGGCAGTGCCTGCGGCATCGGCTGCAACGGCAAATCCGGCTTCGGGCAAAAATGGAACCCGTGGGGGTACGGCAGTAACAGTAAACGGCCAGTCCGGCAGCGCAACTTCTGTGCAGCCACAGGCGGCAACTAGCGCTGGTAACGGACGAGCAGGCGGATCTTCCGCCGCATCTGCTCCCAACGGGGGCATGCCAGCAACCACGCCAGCAGCCATACCTGCAACTACGCCGTCCACTTCCTCCCCAATGTCACTGACGGGAACGGGGCCAGCAGCAGGCGCGTTGGGGCAGACAGCGGCAGGCTCTGCGCGGCAGGGTAATGCCAATTCTCTTGCAGATGTTCCTATCCCTCCGCCTGTACCAGCCCTCACTGCCGACGACCTGCTTCCTCCTTCCAATGGAGCGGGCTACGGTTCAGAGCCTGCCGTTGGTTCTGGCGCTGCCGCTGGCTCCAGTTCTGCCTTCGGGGCCAGTTCCGGTTCTGGCTCCGGTTCTGGTTCTGGCGGAGCCGCATCCGTGCGAGCCCCATTGCCCTGATATCAGTTACGCTATTTTTTATTTGGCGTGACTGCGCAGTTTTTTTTGCATGGGGCTCAAGGGCTCTGGCGGTTCTGTGCCGCAGATTTTCGACAACCAAGCGAATATGCAGAGCAGGGCAGGCACAGTCTGCGCTTGACGAGGGGGCTGCGTGCGTGTATGTAGCTTCTTCCATATATTTTAACGCCAGGGCCTTGCCGTCCCTTACCGCGATGCGGTGGACGGCACCCCAACCGCTAAAAGCCCGGCGTACCGCAAAGTCCCGGTTCGGGCGCTGGCCATACCGGAAATTTTAAGGAGTCAGTCATGAAAAGAACTTATCAGCCTAGCAAAATCAGAAGGGCCCGCACCCACGGTTTTCGCGCTCGTATGGCCACCCCCGGTGGGCGTGCTATTCTGCGTCGCCGTCGCGCCAAGGGCCGCAAGCACCTCAGCGCCTGATTGAACGGGGGGCAACCCCTGTTCGTCGTCCGGGAGCTTCCATGTGCCGGTACCTCCTGCCCCGGCAGTTGCGCATCCGCCGCCGGGTGGAGTTTACAGCCTGCTACGAGCGGGGCAGGCGCTACCACAGCGAGCATTTCCTTGTCTTTGTGTTGCCGGGAGCCTGTCCCGGTCTTCGCGCGCGTACTGGCATGGCTGTCTCCCGTAAGGTGGGCAACGCCGTGGTTCGAAATCGCGTCAAGAGACTCTTGCGGGAATTCTACCGCCTACACAGAGAGGAGCTGCCCGTGGAGGCTGACATCGTAACCATAGCCAAAAAGCATACCGGACAAGCCGCACTGGACTACGCCCATGTGGCTGCGGAGCTTTTGCCACTGTTGCAGCGAGCGGCCCGACACCAGTCGGGCTCTTCGGCATTGGCGGGTCTGCCATGAGCAAATTGTTGCGCACTTTCTGCGTATTTCCCATCCGGGTATACCAGCGCTGCATCTCGCCCGTGTTGCCCCCTGCTTGCCGTTATTATCCCACCTGTTCCGCCTATGCCGTAGAGGCCGTCATGACCCACGGCGTGCTGCGGGGCGGCTGGCTTGCGCTCAAGCGCCTGGCCAGCTGTCACCCTTGGGGCGGTTCGGGCTATGACCCGGTTCCACCACCAGCACGACGTCGTCATGACGTTCCGCCATTGTCCCAGGAGTGAGCGCCCTCATGCAAGACGGTAAAAATCTTATCATCGCCATTGTTCTTTGTCTTATTGTCATTGTCGGCTGGGGTTATCTGGCCGAGCATATGGGCTGGACCTCCAAGCCCGCCCCCGTGGCGCAGCAAAATCAAAGCCAGCAGGCTCCGCAGCAGCAAGCGCAGACCGCGCCTGCACCTGCGCAGACTAACCTGCCTGTTTTTGCGCCCTCAGCCGGGCGCGACCTCACTGTGGACACTCCCCTTTATGAAGCCGTTATTTACAGCGGCGGCGGCGCGCTGCGCTCGTTCAAACTCAAGAACTATCAGGTTGGCCTGGTGGCTGATTCGCCGCTGGTCAATATGGTTGATCCCAAGACGGCCCAGGTGGCCCCTCTTGGGCTGGTTATCAACAGCCAGCCTTCGTGGAGCACCGGCCAGTGGTCTATGGATACCGATGAAAAGGGCCTTACCCTTGGGCAGAATCAGCAGGGAACCCTGCGCCTGATCGGTGAAGTGGACAATTTGCGCGTGGTTCGTGAATTGACCTTCAACTCTTCGAACTACCTTATCAGCGAAAAAGTTCGTGTGACGAACCAGGGCGAACAGGCCCGCAGCGTGCGCGTGAGCTACACAGCTGCCGCTGATGCAAGCAATGCATCTGGCGACCGTTACGACGCCATGCGCATTGCCTGGGATAATGACGGCAGCCTCAAGGAAGAAAGCTCATCCGGCACCCTTGAAACCACAGGCGTGCAGGCTGTAGGCAAGATTTACTGGGCTGGCGCCATGAGCACCTATTTTCTTACGGCTGTGCTGCCCGGCGATGTCAACAACGTGACCATCAAGGGCGTCATGCAGCAGAACGTGTACCGCGCTGCTGTGGAAGAGCAGGAAACCCTGCTTGGCCCCGGTCAGGAAAAGGAACTGTCTGTTTCTTACTGGGTTGGCCCCAAGGTGCGCTCCGAGCTTCAGGCCGTTTCACCCCAGCTTGCCAAAAGCGTCGATTTGGGCTTTTTCCACATCATTGCCAAGGGTCTGTTGTGGCTGCTGGAATTCTTCCAGAAGTATGTTCACAACTGGGGCCTGTCCATCATTCTGCTGACCGTGCTCATCAAGGCCGTGTTCTGGCCCCTTACGGCCAAGAGCTACGCCTCAATGGAAAAGATGAAGAAGCTGCAGCCCCATATGACGGAGCTGCGCGAAAAGTACAAGGACAACAAGGAGCAGATGAACAAGGAGGTCATGTCCCTCTACAAGACCTATGGCGTTAACCCCGCCAGCGGTTGCGTGCCCATCCTTATTCAGATGCCTGTGTTCTTTGGCCTGTATCAGGCCCTGCTGACCTCCATTGAGCTGCGCCATGCGCCCTTCATCAAGTACCTGCCGGGTACGGACATGCTCTGGCTGGCAGACTTGTCTACCAAAGACCCGCTGTATATTACTCCTATCATCATGGGCTTCACCATGTTTTTGCAGCAGAAGATGAGTCCTCCTGCCACGGACCCCACCCAGCAGAAGATCATGATGTTTCTGCCCATTATCTTCACCGTGCTTTTCCTGAACTTCCCCTCAGGGCTTGTGCTGTACTGGCTGGTTAACAACGTGCTTTCCATTGCCCAGCAGCAGATGATGATCCGTAAGTTCAAGGCCCACGCCGCCGCGAAATAGCCGCAACGGCGGTCTGTACCGCCTATTGGAACGAGGACGAGTATGGAAGGGTTTAAAGAATTCCAGGGGAAGGACCTGGACAGCGCCATCGAAGAGGCTTGCAGTTACTTCGATTCGGCGCGCGAAAAGCTGGAAATTGAAATCGTGCAAGATTCCAAGTCCGGTATATTTGGAATCGTTGGTGCGCGCAAAGCCAAAGTGCGCGCGCGCCGGGTGCAACTGCGTGAAGCTGTTGAAAGCGCGCTTGGCCGCAAGGGGGGGCAAACCGCCCCCGCCGCCGCAAGCGACGCCGCTTCGGCTGAAGCCCCGGAAAAAAGCCGTAATCAGCGTGAAGAAAATGGGCAGGCCCCCGCTGGCCAGCAAGAAAAGCGTAATGGCCGTTCCCGCGGGCGTAAGCCTGCTGCCGAAGCCGGAACAGCCAGCCAGCCTGAAGCCGCACAGGGTCGCGAGGCCCGGTCTGGCAAGGGGACTGGCCCGCGTTCTGAAAAGCAGGGCGATAAAAACGCCGAGCGTGGCGCTGAGAAAAACAACGTTCGCAACGGTGACAAAGCTGCCGACAAAGCCTCTGATAAAAGCCCTGAAAAATCAGTTGAAAAAGCTGAAATCGAAGGGCGGGCTGAACGCTCCAGAGACAGAGCCCCCAAAAATGGCGGGCGAGGCCAGAATGGCCAGAACGGCGACGAAAACCGCCGGGGAGAGGGCCGTGGCCGCCGCGGAGAAGCGCATGACAGCCGCGAGAATCGCAGCGCCGTGAAAGAAGGCGGCCGCGAAGTTGCCCGTCAGGCCAAGTCTGTTGACTCTCTGGACGATGATTTTGAAGAAGTAGCTGAGGGCCTGCCTGCAATGCCTATGGAGCAGCTCGATCAGGAGCGGCTCGAGGCGCTTGTGCGCGACACCGTACGCCAGCTCGTGCGTCCCATCGTTGGCGACGCTGTGCAGCTTGAAGTAAAGCTTGGCGGCGACAGGGTGCAGGTCGGTATTGATAGTGAGGAAGATTCCGGCCTGCTGATTGGCCGCGAAGGCCAAACTCTGGCAGCGCTTCAGTACATGATTTCGCGCATTGTATCGCGCGGTATGAACGCCGCCGTGCGCGTGCAGCTTGACGCTGGCGAGTACCGCAGCCGTCAGGACGAAAAACTGCGCGAAATGGCGCTTTCGCTGGCTGAAAAGGTGCGTCTGAGTGGCCGTTCTTATTCCACGCGGCCCCTGTCGTCCTATCACCGCCGCATCGTGCACGTCTGTTTGCAGGAAGCCACGGATGTGCAGACACGCAGCACGGGCGATGGCCCCATGAAGAGAGTTGTCATACTGCGCAGGAAGGCTGAAAAGAACTAGAGCCTTTCAACTTTGAGAGTAAATATTTTCAAAGTTAAGCTCCGTTACATTCTTTCAGCGTAAATCCGGCTGTTGCGCCCGCAAGGGCTGCGATTTAAAATTGCCGGGCTGTGCTTTCATTTATAGCGGCTTCCGTATTTTCGCCTTGGGCGAAGAGGCGGGAGCCGCATTTTCCTGAACCCTGAAAAGCCGGGCCGCCATATGGCCCACGGCAAGGAACAGAGGCTTGCGGCGCGATCATGAGCAGCACCAGCACCAATGACACCATTGCGGCCATTGCCACTCCCCCCGGTTCTGGTGGGGTAGGTATTGTACGCATTTCAGGCCCGGAAGCCAAACAGGTGCTCTCGCGTATGTTTTTGCCTCTGTCGTCCAAGTTCGACAATTTTCGCCCCTGGCTCATGCACAGAGGCCGCGTTCTGGACTGGAACGGTGAAGCTCTGGACGATGTGCTGGTTGTGTTTATGCCCGGCCCGCGCAGCTTTACTGGTGAAGATGTGGCCGAGATTCATTGCCACGGCGGGGCCTTCATCGTACAGGCCGTTCTGGAAAGCGCGTTGCGGCAGGGCGCGCGCCAAGCCCTGAAAGGCGAATTTTCAAGACGCGCGCTTGTTAATGGCCGTATGGACCTGAGCCAGGCCGAGGCCGTGGCCGAGCTGATCGCCGCGCCCTCGCGCGAGGCCCTGCGCTATGGGCTTAACCGCCTGGACGGGCTGCTCGCCCGCCGCACCGAAGCGCTGCGCAACGAGCTTGAAGAATTGCGCATGCAGGTTTGTGTGGCCGTGGATTTTCCCGAAGATGAAGTAGAGGGTATGGACGCCCCTACGTTCAGCGCTACTATTGATAAGGTTGCCAAAGCGCTGCGGCACCTGCTTCAGGGCAGCCGCCGGGCGCGCGTCATGCAGCAGGGTGCGGTAGTGGTGCTGGCTGGCGCAGTCAACGCAGGCAAATCCAGCCTCATGAACGCGCTGCTCGGGCGCAACCGTGCGCTTGTTACGGATATTCCCGGCACAACCAGAGATTTTCTTGAAGAAGCCTGCGATCTTAACGGTCTGCCGGTGCGCCTGACAGACACGGCTGGCCTGCGCAAGGCTGCTGAAAGTATTGAAGAGCTGGGCGTGGAGCGCAGCCGTCAAAAACTGGCCGAAGCCGACGCCATTGTTCTGGTTCTGGACGGTGGCGCTTTGGGGGAAGCCGGGGCTGACGCCGAAGTTTGTCCCGACCCGGCAGCGCGTGAAGTGCTGGATTCTGCGGGCAACACGCCTGTGCTGGTAGTATGGAATAAATGCGACCTGTGCATGCCACAAAAATTTCCCCCACGTTGGATTCAGGGCCAAACCTGTTGCGTAACAAGCGCTTTTTCCGATACACAGGTGGAGGACATGGCCGAACACCTGCGTACGCTGTTGTTGTCAGAGGGCGAAACTGCCGGAGAAGAGGGACTTGCGCCCAATGCGCGGCAAACCTTGGCCCTTGAAGCGAGCCTGGCCGAACTGACTGCCCTGCAAGAAGATGTGGATGCCGGGCGGCCATATGACTGTTGCGCCGTGCGTCTGGACGTTGCTGCCGCCCATTTGGCGGAAGTAACAGGGCTGAGCAGCCCTGCCGAGGTTCTGGACAAGGTTTTTTCTCAATTCTGCATTGGCAAGTAGTCTGGTAAATTACTTATGGATATTGATGTCTTACGACGCCGTTTGAGCAGTGAGGAAGTAAATGCTCTGCCCCTGTGCCATTATGAGGGACAGGTGCATGTGGTGCGCAGTGAAGAAGACTGGCAGAGCGTGCGGCCGCAACTGCTTGAGGAAAGTATTCTCGGTTTTGACACAGAAACGCGGCCTTCTTTCCGCAAGGGACGGCGCAATTCACCCGCGCTTATTCAGCTGGCAACAGCGCAGGCTGTGTACCTGATACAGTTGGCCTGGATGCCCTTTGGCCCTGAACTGGCGGAATTGCTGGCAAATCCCGCCCAGATCAAGGCTGGTGTGGGCATCAGGGACGACATGCGCGATCTGGCCAAGCTGTACGATTTTGAGCCAGCCGGGCTCGTTGATCTGGGGGGCGTGGCAAGAGCCCATAGAATGCCCAGCCAGGGCTTGCGCACATTGGCCGCCAATTTTTTTGGCTGGCGCATTTCCAAGGGATCGCAGTGCTCAAACTGGAGCCTGCCAGAACTCAGCGCACGCCAGATAGCCTATGCCGCCACCGACGCCTGGATAGGCCGTCTTATTTTCATGCGCATGTGCGAGCTGGGGCTTATTCCTTCCGCGCGCCCCGCGGCCTGGCCTGTCGGAGATTGCGGGAGCAGCGCATGAAGGCCACCCCGGCCCCAACGGCCTTTCCGGCCCTTGGCCCGCGCCTGACATTCTTTACGGGTGGTACAGCACTGCGCGGCCTGAGCCGTGAGCTGACCCGTCACACACACAACTCTGTTCATCTGGTCACCACATTTGATTCCGGCGGCAGCTCGGCGGCTTTGCGCCGGGCTTTTGCCATGCCCGCCGTGGGTGATATTCGCAACCGTCTGCTGGCCCTGGCCGACAGTGCGGTGGTGCCCGCCACGGTACTGGATTTTTGTGCAGGCCGCCTGCCTGCCGAAGATGAAGTTGTGGCGGAGGGTGTGAACATTGCAGGTTTCAATGTCTCCCTGTCTGGCAAAAAAGATCCGGCGGATTTTTTGCGTCTGCAGCTCACAGGCATGGGCAGGCCAGGGCACCGGGTCTGGAAAACCATGCCCCGCGTTTTTGCCGACGCCTTGCGCCTGCACCTGAATTTCTTTCTGGACCGCATGCCTGCGGATTTTGATCCTTACCGTGCCTGCTTCGGCAATCTTGTGCTGGCAGGGGGCTATTTGCACCACAAGCGTGACTTTGACCCCGTGCTGGCCTTCTTCAGCCGCTTGTTGCAAACAAGGGGCGTGGTTCGGCCCATTGTAAGGGAAAGCTTGCATCTGGCTGCGGAACTGGATGACGGCTCTGTGATTGTGGGGCAGCACTGCTTCAGGGATTTGCCCCGCCCTGTGCGGCGGCTTTTTCTCACCGTGCATGAGCCGGAGCGGCTCAATGACCAGAATTTTCGTGATCTTTCCACCACGCCCTGCCGCCCGCCGCTGGCTCCAGCCGCCAACGTCTATTTGAGTTCTGCCGGGGCCATCTGCTATCCTATGGGCAGCTTCTACACCAGTGTGCTGGCCAACCTGCTGCCGCAGGGCGTTGGGCGCACTGTGGCCGAAGCGGACTGCCCTAAAATTTTTATTCCAAACTCTGGCAACGACGCCGAATTGTTCGGCCTCAGCGTAGCTGAACAAGCCGCTATGATTTTGCGTCATCTGCGTGAAGACGCACCAAACGCGCCCACAGACCGGCTTTTGCACCATGTGCTGGTGGATTCACGCCACGGATGCTACGAAGGCGGCCTTGGACCCGAGGTGCGTCGCGCTCTTGAAGATATGGGCCTCAACCTTGTGGACCGCCACATGGTGTGCGTAAACGATCCCCAGCATCATGAGCCGGAACTGACGGCCCGCGCCATCCTTGATCTTCTGCCGGGCAAAACTGCGGAGATCTGAGTGAAATCCGAATATACTGGCCCGCAGGGGTCTGAACAGAGCGTCCCTGGCCCTGATACCACAGGTGTCACGCAGGAATTTCGCGTGGACCAGCAGGCGGGGCAAAGGCTCGATCAGGCTTTGGAAGCGCTTTTGCCGCAAATGGGAATACGGGGGCGCAAGCGCTGTATCGAAAAAGGCCTTATTCTCGTCAATGGCCGCGCCGCGCCTGCCTCACGCCGCATGCGTGAGGGGGATCTTGTGACGCTGCTTGAGGCAGAAGCGCAAGCGGCGGCCAGCAGCGCCCCAACAGGGCCCGGCATGCGGCCTTCGGCTACTTCAAACGAAAATTCTTCCACAACTGATCCCTGTTCGCTTGCAGCCGCCCTTGGGTTGCGCATGCTCACCGTGCGCAATGGCTACTGCTTTTTCAGCAAACCTGCCTATATGCACAGCGCCGCCCTGGCTGGAAGTTCTGAACCCAGTGTGGAGGCTCTTGCCCCTGCCCTGGTGGAGCAATGGGCGGGGCGCCACTGTGGGCAAACTACATGCTCCCCTGGCGCTTCCGCTGGATTGGATGCTCATCGTAATAGTGGAGTGGCGGCCCAGCATGAAAAGCTGATGCTGCTGCAAAGGCTGGATTTTGGAACTTCTGGTCTGCTTTGCGCGGCCCTGACGCCCGAATCTGCCGCAGATTTTCGTGCCGCCGAGGCCGAAGGCTACTGCGAAAAGCGGTATGTGGCCCTGCTGACGGGCGTGCTTTCCGGCCCTGCTACAGCGCGTCAGGTCCTGAACGCCAATGGCCGGCGCAAAACACGCCTGCGGGAAGCACAAGCCGACAGAACGCGCTGGACAGATTTTTGGCCTCTGCATGTCTGGCATCCTGGCGAGACTGACACCGAAGACCTGCGGGCGCTGCTTGCCCACAATTTTTCAGGTGCAAACTCCAGCGTAGCGACCGGCCAGCCTTATGGGGCCGACAGCTCGGTGGCAGATGGCGCGGCTTCTGCCCTGGATTTGCCGCTGCACCTTCCCCCTCAAGGGCTTACACTGGCAGCCTGCCGCATACGGCGGGGCGCGCGTCACCAGATACGGGTACACGCCGCCGGGCTGGGCCACGCATTGTGGGGAGACGCTCTGTATGCAGAGAGCGAAGATTCGCTGCATCCAGATGCAGAGAATTCTTTGCAGCAGCCTTCGATGCCCCGATTTTTTTTGCACCACGGCGGCCTGCGCCTGCCTGGCACGGCTTGCGTTGACGACCTTTCCTGGCCGCTGCCGGACGACCTGATGGGCCTTGTCCGCACATGGTTTGCCGGAGTCATGCCAGCGCGGACGCATCCAATGTCATGAAATATTGAGTGCGTAAACAGTTTTTCATGTCCAAAAAAAATATTCCCAACAGCTTGAAGATACTGTAAATCCGCAGCCAGGGATTAAAACTTTTATTTGTTTTGCTCGTGGCCTCTTGGCACCTGCCCCTAGTGAGTATACATTTATTCAGTCAAAAGACGGCGGCCTGCCAGGATGGCCCGTCAGGCGGGCAACCGCCGAAACGTCAACCGCCGGAACATCAACCGTTATAGCGCATGGCAGTGGTCATGTACGTGTAACCGATTCAAGGAGAAAGGATGTTTCCAGCGCTGTTGCCTAAATCCGCACCATTTTTTGCCATGCTGGAAGAGCAGAACAGTCTTCTGCGACGCATGGCTGGTCTGCTGGTTGAAATGCTGGACGATGTGGCCAATATGGACCATATCCATAAGGAAATCGCCTTTCTGGAAGAAGAGGCGGACGTTCTGCACAGTCAGATCATCCGTGATCTCTCGCAAACATTCATTACTCCCATTGACCGCGAAGACATCCTGCGCATCAATCAGGAGCAGGAAGAGTGCATGGACTGCCTGCACAGCCTGAGCACCCGGCTGCATATTTTTGAATTCACGCGCATACGCTTTCCCGCACTTCAGATGGCCCGCACCATCAGCGCCATGCTGGATATGAGCCGGCTCATGCTTGAGGGGCTGACTCATCGGCGCGACTGCCACAAAACCCGCGCCTTCCGCAATTTGCGGGGCGAGTGCGATATGCTGCTCGCTGTGGGGCTGGCGGAACTGCTGGACGAACAGCAGGAAATCACCGTGCCCCAGATCATGCAGACGCTTAAATGGAGTCAGGCTTACGAACGCATGAGCATCTTGCTTGAGCAGGTCAATGCCCTGGCTGAAACCATTGAAGAAGCGGTGCTGAAAAATGTTTGATATTCCTGTGCTGCTGGCGCTTATTGTGCTGGTGGCGCTTATCTTCGACTTCACCAACGGTGCTCATGACTGCGCCAACGCCATTGCCACGGTAGTGTCCACCAAGGTGGTCACTCCACGGTTTGCCGTGGGCGCGGCGGCTCTGCTCAATCTGGGCGGCGCGCTTCTGGGTACGGAAGTGGCCAAGACGCTGGGCAGCGGCATTGTGCTGCCTCATGTGGTTGAGGGCAGCCATGTGCTTGTTCTGGCGGCTCTGGTGGGAGCCATCACCTGGAACTGCATCACCTGGTATTTCGGCATTCCCTCGTCTTCGTCCCACGCCCTTATTGGCGGACTTATCGGAGCAGCCGTTGCTGACGCCGGATTTGGCGCATTGAACGGCAAGGGGATTCTTGACAAGGTGCTCATCCCGCTGGTGGCTTCGCCATTGGCGGGTTTTCTTATGGGCTACCTGATTATGTGGATTATTTTCTGGATATGTGCGCGAGTACACCGCCGCCGGGTCAACGGCATTTTCAGGCGGCTGCAACTGGTGTCGGCTGGGTTTATGGCCATCAGCCACGGCCTGAACGACGCTCAGAAAACTATGGGTATCATCACCCTGGCGCTGCTTATTTTTGGAAAAATCGACGCTGTTGAAGTGCCTTTGTGGGTCAAGCTGTCCTGCGCCGGGGCTATGGCCCTGGGCACTGCTGTGGGCGGCTGGAAAATCGTGAAGACCATGGGACACCGCATCTTCAAATTGGAGCCCGTACACGGCTTTGCAGCTGAAACTTCGGCGGCAATGGTCATTACCGGAGCTTCGATGATGGGCGCGCCTGTGAGCACCACCCATACCATCACGGCCTGCATCTTTGGCGTGGGGTCTACCAAGCGGCTTTCTGCCGTGCGCTGGAACGTGGCCGGAAGTCTGGTCACTGCCTGGTTGCTGACCTTGCCCGCTGCGGGCACCGTTGGTTTTGTGTCTTACTGGTTGCTGCACTTTATCTGGAACTGATTACCGTTCTTTCAATCATATGAGAGCAGCCCCGGCCAACTGGCAGGGGCTGCTCTGTTTTTGGCGGCACGCCGCTTGTTGAAGTATCTGCAGCGACGCTCCCGTAAGACGATTCCATCAACGGTTCAGGCAAGTTCTGCGGCCGCATTAGCCATTGCCGTGTCAGCGTAGTGCAGATACCGACAGCGAATTCTTGGGCAAAACTTTCGCGTAACTCATTACCGTCTTTGTCCGTAGTTTCGCGGCAGCCGTTGCCCCAAGGGCTTACGGATGGCGACAGCGATTGCATAGAAAAAACAGGGTTGTTACACATGCTGTCTTTAGGCGTAGTTTCCTTCGTCACAACGCTTAAAGCCTGCGTCGCAACGGCTCAAGCAAGGAAGCTACGTTGACGCCTTCCGGCGGGCGTCACATGTGCCGTGGCTTGGCCTTTTGAAGCAAAAATACACACACAGATTTCAATCAAAAATGGGGATCTGTTCAGGCCCAATGGCATGAAAGCATGTTGTGTATATGCGCCGTGCCGTGTTGCCGGATAAAGGGCGCACGTCAAGAATCGGCAGAAGCCGGAAAATGCGGATCGGGCGGGTGCCCGGCTCAAATGTGGGGGAGGGGGCGGCTAGAGCATTTCACGCATGAAATGTTCGCAAGGAGTTGTCAGATCCTTGCCGCAAAATAGGCGCAGGCGGGCTTTATTTGCCGCTACACGTCTATCAGGCGTAACGGGCTCTAGCTGTCTTCGCGTTCTTCCTGGCAAGCGCGGCACAGGCCAACACCGGGCAGCGCCTCAAGGCGTTTCAGGGGAATGGGATCGCCGCATTCGCGGCAGCAGGCCACGCCATCAATGATTTCAGGCCCTTCGCGGTCAATGGCCGCACGAGCTCTCAAAAGGGCAGATTCCCGGTCCAGGCGTTCCAGTTCAGTAGCTTGATCAAAAACGTCCATGCTGTCTCCTGTCAAAGTAAGCGGCAACCCCGCCGGAGCGGGGTTGCCGTAGTAATCGTAGTCGATTTTCAACGCAGACTATTTAGTCCACAATTTTTTTCCTGTAAAGCCCCTGATGAGCTTTTTAGGCGGGAATCTGAGCCAGAATGTCTTCAAGGTTTTGCAAAAAGCCATCAAGGTCAGACTTGTCGATATTCAGGGGCGGCAGAAGGCGCAGAGTTATGCCGTGACTCAGGTTGCATATGTAACCCCGGCGCAGCAGTTCTTCCCACACGGGCTTGCCGTCAACGGCAAGTTCTATGCCGACCATAAGGCCTAGGCCGCGCACTTCTTTAATTTTTCCGGGCTGGCGCGTCTGCATGGCGGCCAGTTCACGCTTCAGGTGTTCGCCCAGTTCGGCGGCCCTGTCAGCCAGTTTGTCACGCAGCAGAATTTCCACAACCTTGGCTGCCACGCCCGAAGCAAGAGCGCCGCCGCCAAAGGTGGTGGCATGGCTGCCTGCTTCAAAGCCCCTGGCGACCTCGTCTGTGGCGAGCATGGCTCCCATGGGCAGGCCGTTTGCTAGAGATTTGGCCATGCTGATGGCGTCGGGCTTCAGACCATACTGCTGGAAAGCCCAGAATTTACCTGTACGGGCAAGGCCTGCCTGAACTTCGTCGCACATGAAGAGCACGTCGCGTTCCCGGCACAGGGCTTCAAGTTGGCGCAGGTATTCGCCGCACAGAGGCACCACGCCGCCTTCGCCCTGTACCACTTCCACCAGAACAGCGGCGGTAGCCGGGGTAATGGCAGCCTTCATAGCTTCAATATCACCAGCGGGAACCTGTTTGAATCCTTCGGGCAGCGGCGCGAAACCGTCACTGAGGTTTTCGCGCCCGGTGGCGGCAAGAGCGCCGAGGGTACGTCCGTGGAAGCAGCCTTCAAGGGTGATGATTTCGTAAGCATCGCGCTGCTTCACCTTGCGCATATAGCGCCGGGCCAGCTTGATGCAGGCCTCGTTGGCCTCAGCCCCGGAATTACAGAAAAATGCTTTCTGATGATGGCTGGTGGACAGCAGCAGGCGGGCCAGTTCAAGCTGTTCTTCCTGATAGAACAGATTGCTCACATGCCAGAGTTTTTCGGCGTGAGCCGCAAGAGCGGCGTTAACCTCGTCGTTGCAGTGTCCCAGGCTGGTGACGGCAATGCCCGCCAGCAAGTCCACATATTCCTTGCCGTCTGCATCCCACAATCGCGCGCCCTTGCCTCGGACCACAGCCACGGGATAGCGGCTGTAAGAACGGCAGAGCAGGCTTTCTTCCCCGGCTTTGACGGCAGCAAAGGCTTGTGACATGGACGGACTCCTTTTCTCAGTGAACATATGGTGTTGGGATGGGCGCGTACCGGCGTTTCCGGTACAGCGCAATCAGCGTCCGGTATGACCGAAGCCGCCGGAACCGCGCTCTGTGGGAGTCAGTTCCGTCACTTCGCGCCAGTTCGGTCGCATAAAGGGCTGAAAGATAAGCTGGGCGATGCGTTCGCCTTTGGCGATGCGGCGTTCCTGCCCGGAGGTGTTCAGAAGGACCACCAGAATTTCTCCCGTATAGTCGGGATCTATGACGCCTACTCCCTGGGCTACGGTGAGGCCATCGCGCGCGCCAAGCCCGCTGCGGGAGTAAACAAAGCCTGCAATGCCTGATGGTTGAGGCTGCACTGCTATGCCCGTGCCGATTTTGAGACGCTGGCCGGGAGCGATGACGGCTTCATCGTCATCCAGGCAGGCGCGCAGGTCGAATCCGGCGGAGCTGCTGGTGGCCGGGGCAAAAAAATCGTCCCCATCCTGAGCATACAGCTGTTTGGCTGCGGGGCGCACAAAGGCGACGTCCACAGTATTGTTAGCCTGTGCGGTCGCAGGCAGGCCAATCACTTCGTCCAACAGCATTGATGCGCTTCGGGTAAAGTCATTATTGTTTTGTGAATTGCTCATGGCCGAGTAGTAGCGCAGCTTGCCTTCGGGGGCAAGTATACTGTGTGGCCTTGCGCTGCATGGAATGCAGGGGACTGATGCATTGTGCGGGATAGCGCCATATACCGACAGGAACCGCCCAATACCACCAAATCCCTCGAATAGTGCGGGCATTGATAACAGACCCCGCTTCGCCGATTCGGGTTGCCATTGGCAGCAGGGTGCCGGGCAAAGGGCACAGAAACCCGCCGTAAATGGCATGGCAAAAAGTCAGCCTGCTCCCGGTGCTCAGGCGTGCCACTATTCGCAATGCTGTAAAAGGGATTCTGCCGTGCGGCAGAAGCCCCTTATCCGGTTATTGCCTGCTCAGTTGCCAGTGCAATTAAAAGCGGCAGCCGCCAAGCACCAGAGTGCCTGACGGCTGCCGACAGCATTGCTGATGAAATCGCTTAGGCCAGCTTGGACAGCAGGGTTTCCTTGATGGAGTCGATGCTGCCTTCACCGTTCAGTTCAATGTACTTGGTCTTGCCTTGGGCAGCGATATCCTTGAAGAAATATGCCGCGGCCAGAGTGCCGTCCTTGTCATTGTAGTAAATATCGTGACGCTTGTTGATAGCGGATTCATCCTGGTCGTCGGAGCGGCTGGAGAGCTCGCCGCCACAGACGCGGCACACATCGCCAGCGGGCTTGATGGCTTCAATGAAGATATTGTTGGGGTGGTTGTTGTTGTTCTTGCACAGGCGGCGGCCCATGATGCGGTTTTTGGCCACTTCACGGGGCAGCAGAATTTCCACCACATAATCCAGGCGAAGACCTTCTTTCTTCAGCGCGTCCCACAGCTTTTCAGCCTGCACCATATTGCGCGGGAAGCCGTCAAGCAGCCAGCCGTGCTGACCCTTGGTTTTCAGGGTTTCAAGCACCATAGGAATGGTGATGTCGTCAGGCACGAGGTCGCCACGGTCAATATAGGCCTTGGCTTTTTTGCCAAGTTCAGTGCCGCCGCCGATGTGTTCACGGAAAATGGCACCGGATTCGATGTGGGCGAGGTTGTATTTCTGCTTGATAAGATCGCCCTGGGTACCCTTGCCGCTGCCGTTGGGTCCGAAAATCAGAATATTCACCGTTACTCTCCTTGGCGGAACCGCAATTTTGGTTGTGCAAAAAAGAACACACCACGAACCTAGACCGTAAAGTCGCTTCTGTCAACGGGTGACAGGAAGAATGGTCGACTCGGCGTGCGTTGATACTGCGCAGAAGTGTTGTATACCAACAAATTTTTTTTCAGCGAAAAAGCTTCCAGGTGCCTTCGACAATGCCGCCGAGCACATCCACAAAACCCTTGGTGATGTCGCCAATGGTGTTCAAAATAAGAGTTCCGGCGCCAATGGAGGTTTTGGTATTGCTCATGCTGCCGTAGAGGCGGAGGGGAAAATCTGGCACATTTTTCATATTGACGTTGAAATTGCAGTCCAGAGTTTCATTGTTGAAATCAATCCAGCCGCCGCCACTGACTTTAAGTCCCGGCCCTTTGAGATAAAAATCACTACCGCGTGCTACGCCATTGGTTATCGTGCCAGAAGCGCCTGACGCGGTAATCATAGTGGGTTTGCCCTTGAGCTTGCCGTCTGGGGTTCTGTGCTGAAAAGAACCGTTGAGCACTTCAACGCGCCATTTGCCGTTGAGCAGGGCGGGCAACTGATCCGGCCCGGTAAGATTGGCATGCATTTCCGAATGCACAGACCCTTTGCCTGTAAGGGCGGCGGCTCCGCCCCGGGCATCGCTGGCTGCCTTAAGATCAAAGTCGTTGATGGTGAGGGTGTTGCTGAAGCTGAGGCCCTTCGTGAAGGTGATGGAGCCTTTGCTTATGACGGGCGCGCCGTAAAACTGGCCCGTTATGGAATCGGACGTGAGCCGCCCGTTTTCCAGCTTATACTTGGTACGCAGGTTTTGCAGTGTGAAGCGCATGGCCTTCAGCCTGCCAACGCCCATTTCGCCCTGCGCCCTGAAATTGCGCATGAAACGCAAGTCCCACTCCTTATTGCTGGCGGAACTGCTTTTTCCTGCGCCGCTGTTTTTGTCGCCGTTCATGTAGCGGTCAAGATCAAGCTCGTCTGCATTGAGCTTGAAATTGAGGCTGAGTTGTTCTTTCCAAGCCAGATTCAGCGTGCCAGTGATGGTGCTCTGGTCAAGCTTGGTGCGGATTTCGCGCAAGGAGAGCGAGGTTGAGTCGCCCCTGAAACGGGTGTCCATTTCCAGGCTGTTGAAGCCCTTGGGCATAGTGATCTTGCCCATTCCGGCAAGGCGCAACGTGCGTGCCATGTCTGAGCTGTAAGCGGAGACTTTGCCCTGCCAGGAGGGGCCTTCTTTGGCGGCGATAACGCTGGCCTGCCCGTGGGCCTCTATGCCTAAAGCATTGAAGTGCCCCTCGGACACAGAAAATTCGTTACGGGCTGATTGCCCGCTGAAGCGGCCAGAAGCCTGTACATGCAGCCCGTCGGGTTTGAAAGAGCGTTCCGGGTCCATGCGCAGGGAAAATGAGCCGGGCAGGCTGGTAAAGTCCATCTGCCCACCGTCGGCGCCATCACCGCTGAACCATAATCTGCCGTTAATATCGGCGGCCAGGTCCAGGCCGGAAGCGGCCATCCCCGCAGTCCACTGTCCCTCAAGGCCGAGTTTCTGGCCGTCCCATGCTGCTGTGCGCACCTTGAGGCCCACGTCCATCATAGAAAAGGCAAAGGTCGTCTTTTTCCCGCCGCTGATGCGTGGCGGGGCGCGCAAAAATCCGTTTTCCGCCCGGGCGGTCACGCTGCCGCGCAGCTTGCTTAAAAAAACATCCAGCTCGCGGCCCTGACTCATGATGTCCACGTCGGCCCGCAGGCGTCCGCCCCCTACGGGCATGACCTTGAGATCCTTGCCCAGATTTTCGCCGTTCACGTCGCGGGCACGCAGTCGTATGGAGTAGGGCGTGCTTTTGTCGCCGCCAAGGATGGTTTCTCCCTTGACGCTGCCGCCGTAAAGTTTGCCTTCCACCAGCAGCAGGGTGTCTTCCAGACGGCTCTGCGCGTCAACAAGGCCCTGACGGATGACCACCAGCGCGTCGTTGATAACTATGGTGCCGTAATCCACCTTTTTGGCGGCCAGCCGGACGTTGTAGTCCAGGCCGATCTCGCCGGGCATGAGGGGCGCGCCCGGCAGCGGGGTGAAGGGGCCGTGCCCGAACTGCGGTTCTTCTGGCAGAACGCCCACGGCTTCGGGAATGGCGCGGCCAAGATTTACGTTTTCGGACATAAGGTCCAGCAACAGTTCCGGCTTGTGCCAGTCGGCCACTCCTCCTGATCCCGTAAAACGGCTGCCCGCCGCAGATACTTCAATATGCGGCACACGCAGCCCGGCGGCGTCCAGATCAAAAACCAGCAGTCCTTCAGTAAGCTCGTCCAGCGCCACCTGCAGGCCGGGTGCCAGATTGCGGGCAAAACCCAGCCAGCGGGTGAGGCTTGCCCTGTGCAGTTGCAGGCGTCCTTCTATAGATGGCCCCGTGCTGCTTTTCAGGTGCACTGCGCCGTCAAAGCTCACGGTATCTGGCCCAAAGGCCAGTTGCAGCTTGTCCAGATTGATCGTGTCAGGGCTGGTTTGCTGCCACGCGGCTTTGCCAGCAAGCTTGAAGGGAATGGCTACGGAGTCTTTGCTGATGGTGCCGCCGAGGTCTGTCACCAGGGTAAGACCGTTCTTGCCGGGAAGAATATCGGGCGTAAGGTCGAGAGAAAATTTCAGCTCGGGCAGCCAGTCCGGCAGGCGTAACACGCCGCTGCCCGTCATACGCGGGCTGTGCGTCAGGGGATCGACAAGGCTGGTTTTGCCGTCGATATACAGGCTGTCCAGGCGCAAAGGCTGACCTTCGGGCGGTACAAGAGCGGCGGCGGTCCACGAAATGTTGCCGCTGATGCTGTCGCCGGGCTTGGCCTCAAGGTCACACTGCGCGCCTTCAATGGTAAGGCTTGAATTATCGGCCCCCTCAATGCGCGCTTCGCCTTGCTGTATGGCAAGGCGGCAGCGCCCCGGCAATGGCAGCGGGCCGTCGCTGCCTGGTCCCAGCAGACTCTTGAAGTCCATGTTCGGGCTCAGGGCTACGGGTACGGTTCCGTTTATGCGGGGGCGTAACAGGGATATGTTGCGGGGTTCAAGGCGGCCTTGAAGAAGAGCGGCAAAGTCGGGGCGCAGCGTCGCATATGCCGTGGTGAAATTCCAGTTTTCGCCTGTAACTGTCACATTGCTCACGGCCAGGGCGGGCACGGGCAAAAGCGCCACGTTTACGGAGTCCACCGTGATGGTCAGTCCGGTGCGTGCACTCAGTTCTTCAATAAAATGCCCGGCAAGCGCTTCGGGATTGCGCTGCAATAGGTAAAAGGCCCCCGCAGTCAGGCACGACAGCAGAAGGAATAGCGCTAGAAAAATGCGCGCGAGAAGCCTTAATCGGCGGGCATTAAGAAGCATGTTGCAGTCTCTCGTCTTGACGCCGCGAAGCGTCGAGGCTAGGTTTCAAACCTATGGTATCTTGGCCTTGTTGGCAACTGTACGACATGCAAAAGGCTTTTTGACAGTTACCGGAGAACCATGCAACGAGTTTTATGGATAGGCAGCCCGTTTTTTGGTGCGCAATTGCGCGCCACCGGCTGGCAGGATGTGGTCCTGCACAACTTTGAGGACGACCGCGTATTCGGTTGGCAAGATCTTGTGCGGCTGGCGGACTTTACGCCTGACGTGCTGGTAGTGGCTGACAAAAGTCGCCCTCCCTTTGTGCTCGGGGTTGAAAATTTTCCCTGCCTGACGGTTTTTTACAGTGTGGATTCACACATTCACACTTGGCACCCCTTCTATGCCCAGGCCTTTGACGCCTGCATAGTATCCCTGCGTGACCATCTTTCCCTGTTTTCCGGTCCTTTTCTTGATAAAGACCGGCTGTGGTGGTCCCCGCCGTTTGCCTGGGAAGCGGACCAGCCCGATCCTGAGGCACAGGCCATTTGGGACTGTCTTTTTGTGGGAACTGTTTCGGAAAACATGCCCTTGCGTTCAGAATTTTTGCGCGCTCTGGGCGGTCAATTGCCGGGATTGCACATAACCAGTGGCCCTTACAGGCAGCTTTTTTCTCAGGGGCGGGTTCTGCTCAACCATTGCGAGCACGGCGACCTGAATTTCAGGGTTTTTGAAGCCCTTGGCTGTGGCGGCTGTCTTGTGACGCCCCGCGTGGGACACGGTCTTGCCGAACTTTTTGTGGACGGCGAACATTTGGTGGGCTATGCGCCCAACGATGTGGGCGACGCGCTTTTTCGCATAAAATTTTTGCTGGAGCACCCGGAAGTGGCGGCGCACATTCGGGCAGCGGGGCTGGCCGAGGTCAATGCGCGTCACCGCGCAAGCCACAGGGCCCATGCGTTTACCGACCACCTGTGCGACCTGTGGAGCTGCGGCTACGAATGCCTTGTGCCGCAGCGTCTTGCCAGGTCAGAGGCCGTACTTGAACAATGTCTCAGATTGCTCTATCTGCACTGGGCCGATGAATGCGGCAATCCTGATATCCGCCGGGCGTACCTTGCCGCAGCCAAAGGCCGCTATGGCCTTGCCGGGCCGGAGAGCTAGGCCTGGTATTGGGGCCGGAGACAGGAGCCAAGTGCCTGCCCCAAATGTCTGGACGAAACGTCTAGGACAAATTTCAGGACAAGGCGTCTGACCCGTGACTTGGGCGAGATTGTGGGCCGAAATTCTCGGTCAGTTCAGCGTCTGGCCACAGCCTGTGTCACGTCCATAGGATCAAAGTGCAGGTCCAGAGCCGGGTCCACCGCAGGTGAACTGGCCGCGCGCACTTCCTGGCCATTACCCGCAGGCGGGTCAAAGCTCAGGTGCAGCAAGGGGTCATAGCTGGGATTCTGTGCCGTATCAGCACTGCGTGCCGTCAGTTTGGCTGCGCGCACCGGGTGGTATGTATTCTCGTGCTGGTTCGAGTCCATATCCATTTCCGCTTCTGCCAACGGCGCAGAATTCATATGGATATGCTGCTGTTCCGGACTGTCAGTATTTGAGGGCCCGGCGGCGGGCTGGCCGCCATCCAGGTAGTCCATGCGCGATTCCACGGCGCGCAGCAACAATCGCAGCTGGGCGTGTTCTTCGTGCAGTTGCCGTACCAGCCGCTCCTGGCTGCGCAGCATGTAGACAAGGACGGCAAGAATGCCGAAAAAACACAAGAAAATGAAAAGCATTATGGAAAACATGAAGGGCCTCCAAAAGTACGGGCCGGGGTTGCCCGGCCGCGTGTGGCCGTTATATACGTTCACCCCCGAGGGGGCAAGGAGCATTTATGGCCACGCCGCATATTGAGCCGCATCTGGTTATGGCCGATGAGCAGGGCAATGTTTATGATGACGAACACCTGCTCATGGTCTGTCGCCGGGGTGCGCAATGGGGGCTGCCCCGCCCGGACGAACTTATGCCCTTGCCGGAAGAAAGCGAGTTTTTTTTGCTGCCTGGGCGTCAGGCCGTGGGGCTTGATCCCGATACTGGCGAAATAACTTCGCCCGAGGGCGAGGCCCAGTTGGCTGTGGCGGCTTTTGCGTCTCCTGCCCACACGCTTTCGGCGCATCCTGCCTACACCAGCAATCCCGGTGCGCCCTTGTTGCCGCTTTTTGCCTATGGCGCAATAGGTTTTGCGCGGGGGCGGTTTTACATCTGCGCCAAAAGGGTTGATACAGACCCGCGCCAGGTGTTCACCCGCATTCCGCGTCATCGCATCGAACAGGGCGCGCGCAGGCTGTTGAGCGAATATCCAAAGAATAGGCTTGTTCGCCATATTATGGATAATTGCGTCGCCCGGTACGATTGCCCGGCGGCCCGCAATTTTGCCCTTGGCCGTTATGAGGCCCCCCTGCCCACGTCACGCGCCTGCAATGCCCGTTGTGTCGGCTGTATTTCGGCCCAGGATAATGACTCCCCTGTGGCGGTGACGCCCCAATGCCGTCTGGCTTTCACACCGGAACCTGCCGAAGTGGCCGAAATCATGCGCATCCATGCCGGACGCGAAAGCCGCACGCCCATCTATTCCTTTGGTCAGGGCTGTGAAGGCGACCCCCTAATGAACCCGGATCTTCTGGAAGAAAGCATACGGCTTTTCCGTTCAGGCGGCGGGCTTGGCACTGTGAACTGTAATACCAATGCATCACGGCCCCAGGCCGTAGCCCGTCTGGCTGAAGCCGGGCTTACCAGCATGCGCGTCAGCATCAACAGTGCGCGGCCAACCCTGTACGAACGCTACTACCGGCCTGCGGATTACAATCTGGACGACGTTTGCGCTGCCATACGCGAAGCCAGAAGCCGTGGTATTTTTGTGTCCCTGAACCTGCTGTTCTTCCCCGGCGTCACAGATACGGAAGAAGAGCTGGAAGCTCTGGCCCGCATGGTGGGCGAAAACGGCGTGAGCATGATTCAGTGGCGCAATCTCAATATTGACCCTGAATGGTATTTCAACCTCATGAAACAGGGCAGCGAGAACGGCGGTACGCTTGAGCTTTCCCCAAGCATGGGCCTGATACAGTTTATGAAAAGGCTGAAAAAATTGTGCCCGTGGTTGCGTCACGGCTATTTTAACCCCTATGTGGGTGAAAAGGCCGAACTGACAGCTCCCATGCCCGGAACCTGGAGCCTGCCGGAACCGCGCGCCAAGGAAGGCGCATTGGCTCCTGGCGAGAGCGCCAGTGATGATGGCACATCTGACGAATATTCCGATGGCACGGAAACAGCCGTTGTTCAGGAATAAAGAAACAAGAATGTGTGACTGTGGTCACAGATAGTTTATTGTCTTTTTGTATGGTGAAGGCGTTGGCTCCTGTCAGCGTCTTCACCATACGTAACCCGCCTTACTAAGCATCCTGAAAGAACTTGTTATTTTGCATCTGCGTGGGCTTGACACGGACAAGGAACCTCATTATTTCATTTGAAAATGAATTTCATTTTATAAAGATCCGGCTAATGGCCGGAAGGAGCGTACCATGAGCAAGGTTATGATTCTGTTTGGATCCAGCACTGGTAATACCGAAAGCATTGCCCAGAAGTTGGAAGAGCTTATTGCCGCCGGTGGTCATGAAGTGACCCTGCTGAACGCTTCTGAAGCTGCTGCCGACAATTTGGCTGATGGCTATGACGCAGTGCTTATGGGCGCCTCGGCCTGGGGCATGGAAGATCTGGAACTGCAGGACGATTTCGCACCCCTGTTCGACGAAATGGAGAGCATGGGCCTCAAGGGCAAGAAGGTGGCTGCCTTTGCCTCGGGCGATATGGAGTACGAACACTACTGCGGTGCAGTACCCGCCATTGAAGAAAAGGCCAAGGGCCTGGGTGCGGAAATTATTTGTGAAGGCCTCAAGATGGAAGGCGACGCTTCCAGCGATGCTGATGCCGTCGCTTCTTTTGCACAGGACGTGCTCAAGGGACTGTAGGAAACACAAAAATAAGGGGGCCTTGAGCACAAGGCCCCTGCGGCAGGCAGTCCATACGGCCCGCAACCTTTCGTCAGGTCGCGGGCCGTATGGCGTTTCAGAAGGGGAGACAGTATGTTCCGGATAGTTTCATGCCGCTTTTATGCGGTGATTATCCGCTGCTGCCGCTGTTTTTTGGTGTATCAAAAATTCCGGCAAGAGCCATTCTGAAAAAAATTCGTTCCTGCACTGGCATCGCGCCAAAAGAAATGGCAAAATACATTCATGGCTGTGGCAGGGCTTGCCAGAGCCACAGTTGTTGTGCAAAAAAGCGAAACTTCATTCGCGTGGCGTACCGCGCAGAGATGCTTTCAACAAAAGAGAATGCCCATGTCCATTTTGGTTTGCGGCGGAGCCGGATATATTGGTTCCCATAATGTGCGTTCATTGCTGGCGCGCGGCGAAGATGTCGTTGTTGTGGACAATTTTTTGACCGGGCACCGGGAATCATTGCCTGAAGGGGTCAGCCTGTACGAAGGCGATATACGCGATGCGGCTTTGCTGGATCAGGTGTTTACCAGCCATCGGGTGAGCGCTGTGCTGCACTTTGCCGCCAGTTCGCTGGTGGGTGAAAGTATGGAGCAGCCGCTGAAATATTTTCACAACAATGTTCACGGCATGCAAACCCTGCTGGAAGCAATGGTGCGCAACCATGTGGACAAAATAGTTTTTTCTTCCTCTGCTGCCGTGTATGGCGAGCAGGAAAGCGTACCCATCGGTGAAGACGCCCCCCTGCGGCCCACCAATCCCTATGGCGAGAGCAAGCTTATCATGGAGCGCATGATGCATTGGGTGGGCAAGGCTCACGGCATCCGCTTTGTGAGTTTGCGTTACTTTAACGTGGGCGGCGCATGGCCCGGTGGGGCCATTGGTGAAGATCACAGGCCAGAAAGCCATCTTATTCCGCTTATTCTGCAGGTCCCCCTGGGCCGCCGCGAAACCGTGACCATTTTCGGCGACGACTATCCCACGCCCGACGGCACCTGCATTCGTGACTATCTGGATGTTATGGATCTGGCGGACGCACATATGCGTGCCTTGGACTATCTGCGCACCGGAGGCGGCAGCGAAATATGCAACCTTGGCAATGGCAAGGGGTTCAGCGTGCGCGAAATGGTGGCCGCTGCCTGCCGCGTGACTGGCTATGATATTGGTGTGACAATGGCCACGCGCCGTTACGGTGATCCCGCCAGGCTGGTGGCTTCCGCTGACCGCGCCAGAGAAATTCTCGGATGGGAGGCCAAGGCTGGTATTGATCAGATCATTGCCTCGGCATGGGAATGGCATAAAAATCATCCAGAAGGATTTTCTTCCTAGAGCAGTCTTATGTTAAGAACGTGAAGCCGTCTCATATTGAGAAAGTGCTTGCGAAAATTACAATGGGGGCTGCGCATGCGGCCCCCATTGTAATTTACGGCAGATGCTCCACATGGATCAGCCTGTGCGGCCAGACCATACGAGCAGATCCTACGATCTGACCATACGGCCAGATTATGCCGTCAGGCCGAATAGTCCCTTTATACCGCCAATTTTCGCGCTAATTTTCGCATCTGGTCGCGAGGTCAGACCGTCCGGCGTGGCCGCTGTTCTGCGGCAAAGCATGTTTGTTTTGCCGCCAGGGTGAACCAGATAAGCCAGCTAAGCCGAGTACGCCGGGTGATCAAAAAATATTGTGCTTGCGCCCTTTTCATGACGGCTTCCGGGCTTTCCCAATTAATTCTTTTGTCTGGCAGGCTGCGTCAAAATCCCTTTTTTATTCCAGCCGTGCACTATAAGAGTGCGCTTCTTTGGCAAAAATTTTTTTCCCGTGCCTTTGGCGCTTAACCTGCCCGCTCTATATTTTAGCGCGGGTTTCTTGTAGTATCGATATACATTACTGGCGGCTTTGCGGGCGGCAAGTGTTGACCACGCCAGCAGGGTAGTTATCTGATACATAAACAGTGAGCATGCCATGCGTTACAATGTTTTCTTTCAAATACTGACCGTTTGCCTGCTTTGCGGTCTTTACCTTGTATCCCCGGCGGGTGGGGCAGGCGCTTCTGGTGCTGCCTCGGCCCCTGCTTCATCGGAGGCTGCCATGAAAACTTCATCTTCCATGCCGCCCCTCTCGGACCGGGAGGCAGACGTCATTCTGCGCAAGGGCACTGAGGCCCCATACTCTGGCCGCTATACAGACAGCAAAGAGGCTGGAACATATGTATGCCGCCAGTGCGGCGCGGCTCTTTACAGTTCTAAAGACAAATTTGAATCCGGCTGCGGCTGGCCCAGTTTTGATACGGAACTGCCGGGGGCAGTGCGCCGTCTGCCCGATGCCGACGGCAGAAGGGTGGAAATTGTCTGCGCTGCCTGTGGCGGGCATCTTGGTCATGTTTTTGAGGGAGAAGGTTTTACCACCAAGAATACGCGTCACTGCGTCAATTCTCTTTCTATGGCTTTTTATCCGGCAGGCAGCCCGGAAGAGGCGCAGGCCCTGGCGCAACGCACGCAACCCGCTTCAGCAACGGGCACTGCCATTGTGGCAGGGGGTTGCTTTTGGGGCGTTGAGGATGCCTATCGTCGTATGCCCGGCGTGATCGACGTGGTTTCGGGCTATACGGGCGGGCGGGTGCCCAACCCCACCTATGAGGACGTGTGCCGGGGCGACACGGGGCATGCTGAAGCCGTGCGCGTGACCTTTGATCCCGCAGTGGTCAGCTATGAGCAGATTTTGCGCCGCTTTTTTGAAATTCACGATCCTACCCAGCTTGATCGCCAGGGGCCGGATGTGGGCGACCAGTACCGGTCTGCGGTATTTTTTCTTGATGCCGGGCAGGAGGCCGTGGCCCGTAAGCTCATGAACCGTCTGAAGGAACTTGGATATAACGTGGTAACGCGCCTGGAGCAGGCCGGCCCCTTTTATGAGGCCGAGGCCTACCACCAGAGGTTTGCCGAGCGCACCGGGCGCGGGCGCTGCCATATGTCTGTGCCACGGTTTGATACACCCGCTGACAAGCGTTAAGGGAATTCTTTTGTCCAGCTGTCTGCGTCAACATGCCGTTTTTACTCCAGTCATGTACTGTGAGAGTACATTTCTTCCGTAAAAAAGGCATTCCTGGGCATTTCGTCACGGGTGGCTTTTCAGCTATTTTTTCGGCGAACGAAGCCTTTCATTTGGGGCGAGCATCATAAGGGTACACGCCCTGCATAAAAGGCTCGTTTTTCC
This sequence comes from Desulfovibrio intestinalis, assembly GCF_014202345.1. Taxonomy (NCBI): domain Bacteria; kingdom Pseudomonadati; phylum Thermodesulfobacteriota; class Desulfovibrionia; order Desulfovibrionales; family Desulfovibrionaceae; genus Desulfovibrio; species Desulfovibrio intestinalis. The sequence goes on along the minus strand of NZ_JACHGO010000008.1, from coordinate 107,763 downwards.
TAACGAAACGTTCTCAAGTACTGTAACAAGAGAGCTCATCCCGTGACGGTACTGTTTGCAGGATTTTAAAGTTAATCTGCTCTAAGGCGCGGGGGGCGCATTCCTCATGAAAAGTTGCGGCGGGCATATGCCCGCCGCCACTTTATGCATCTGTAGCGCCTTTACTTATTTTTTAAGCTTCAAATTGGGCGGTACCAGCTTGATGAATTTGTCGCTGGAGTATGAAGATGAACTGATCTTGAGCATTTCTTCCTTGCCCAGGCGGCCCATATTGCCAAAAAAACGGGCAATGGCCTCAAGGTCTTTCTGCACTTCGCTGCGCCCGTTGCTTTCATCAAAGAAACGCTGCTGTTCCGTCAGGGCCAGCACATGATGGCTCTTCATGTCACGCCGCAACAGCTCTTCGTCATAGTCTTTGCCTGCCCATTCAAGGTAAAAGCGGCGGTAGTCTTTCAGAAAAACTTCAGGGCTCTTGCTTGTGTATTCGTCCACGGCCTTGAAGTAGACGGAAAGAAATTTTGCTGTAATTTCAGGATTTTCATTGGCGTATGCGGTGTTGGCAATGATGTATGTGTAACTTTCTTTCCCGCAGGTTTTCAGGTCGGCAGCCAGCACTCCACCCTTGTCCAATGCCAGATACAGCTGTGGCGCCCACAGGGCGACACCATCGCCGATGCGGTTTTCAAAGCTGGCCACCACCAGCCCCTGCACCATATCTCTGATGATGATGTCGCTGTCCTGAAGGCCAAGAACTTCCAGCCATGAGGACAGCGCGTAGTGTGAGGAACTGAGGTCGGAAACAAGAAAGGTCTTGCCGCGCAGAGTGTCAGGGCTGCCCAGCACTTCGGGGTAATCTTTGTTCCAGCCCTTGACCGCAGCTATGGGGCTGTCGGCGCGCACCACCACGCCATTGGCTGCGGCTTCGCTTGCCCCTATGGCTATGGCGGTAACATTGCTGCGCATGTTTCCCATAATGGCCGGAATTACTCCGACGCCCGCGTAAACCCATGCTCCAGTGGGAAGGGCGTTAAGAACTTCCTCACCGGAATTATACTGGTTGATTTCAATATCCAGACCAGCTTCTTTGTCCCAGTTTTTTTCTTTGGCGTACCACATGAGAAAGGTTTCAAACTCGTCCATCCAGGCCGTGGGAACACGAACCAGCCTGTTGGCCGCAGCACCGGAGGCGGTGATGTGCGTCAGCATGAGAACGGTGAGAAACAGGACAATATATTTTTTGAGCATGAGCTTCTCCCGGGAAGTTGTGGAGGCGCAGGTCGTTGATACTCTTATGGCTCCGAAGAATACGGCTATCCAGGTATAGCCGACGATGTCCGAGTTTGAGGTAGGCGTAATCTATTTATCTGTTTTTTTATCCTGCGGCAATGGGCCATTGCCCGCTACGGAGCTTGTATAGGTTTTGCGGGAAATTATTAAGGAGGGTGTGCGGCTAGCCAGAGCGAATTTCAAAAATTGTGGGATGAAACTGCGCAAGATGTGCCGGGAGGTTGCGCGTTCTTTGAGCAATGCAGCGATTGGGTGTGCTTGCGGCAAGGCGAAGCTCGTCTGGCGATCTTCGCCCGTTGTGATGGAAAGCTACGAACGGGGACGCCTACAGCGCAGCGCGGTTTGTTCTCGCGGTGCTGTCGTTTTTTCAGATGTGCTGGCTTGCCAGCAGGGCGGTTCTGCCCAGGATTCAGGCCAATCCTCTTGAGACGGCTTCGGGTTCGTACGCCCAGAAACCATTGCACAGAAGCCATCGCACAGGAACCGTTGCCAGAAATCATTGTCAGAAACCGCCGGGCTGCGTCACCTTCAAGCAGTCACAGCGAAGTGAAAAATTCTTACTTTGCGTCTTCGCTTCGGGAAAGCATGCGGCCCCACAGGTACAACCCGGCGGCGCACAGGGCCGTAACCAGCAGGGCCGGATTAAAGGAACCCGCATATTCGCGCACATTGCCCATAAGCAAGGTCAGCAGCACATTGACCATGTTGGCGATGGTAGACATGAAGCCCACCCCGGTGGCAACAAGCCCTGGCCCGGCAGTGCGTATGGTGAGCACAAATATTGTGGCATAGGCGCAGCCGCAACAAACGGCCAGGCACACCCCGGCTGCCAGTGTTGGGAAGGGGCCAGGCAAGAAGGCCATTGCCGTATACAACAGGGAAATACCGAGCACGAGCTTGGTCAGCAGTTCATGAAGCCCGCTTCTGCTGCCCAGTTCTCCGCCGCCCGCGCGGGCAAGCGTTCCTGCCAGAAGCACTGCGCCTGTGGCGATTCCCCAATTTTCGGGGTGACTGCCGGGGCTGTTGTCGGCAAGGACTGAAGGCAGCCAGCTGCCCAAGGCCGTGATGGTGCCAAAAGAAAATCCGTGGCAACAGCCAAGAAACCAGAGGCGCTTCGATTTTGCCACGGTTTTAAGCGATAGCCACACGCTGTAGTTGGCGTCAACGGTCTTCTGCTGCAAAGGAGCGCGGGGCACCCACAACAGAGAGAGCAACAGCAGGGCTGGCATGAGCGCCACCATGATGTAGCTTGCAGCCCAACCCCGAGAACCGAAAATGGGAAGCGCCAGATAGGGCAGCATGGTGCCAAAGCTGAAAGCCGCGCCCTGCAAGCCTTGGGCGCGCGCCAGAAATTGTGGCGGGGCCAGAGTTTTTACTACAGATACGATGGCCAGAAACAGCATGGCAGAGGCCATGCCCACGGCAAGGCGCATGAAGATGGCCAGCCCCAGTCCGTGCGGAGCAAGAAAGGGCGCAAGCGAACCAGCAGTGCAAAGGATGGCCGAAATCACCAGTGACCGCAGGATACCAAGCCGGTCGATGAGCAGGCCCGCTGGAATCTGGGCCAGGGCATGAGTCCAGAAAAGTGAACTCAAAAAGAAGGACAAGCCCCCGTATCCCACGCCGAAAAGCTGCATGAACTGCGTGGCGACAGGTGGAATGTTCATGAACATAATACCTATGCCAAGACATCCAAGCACAGGAAACCAGTAATAGACAGGCATCAAAATTCTCCTGAGGCGCACACGCTTTTGCGTGGCGTCAGGCTACAGGCAGTCGCATAGGGTTCTTTCGCGCATGGATTTCAGGCGAATGCCGCCATTGATCAATTCGCTACGCAACTCGCGCAGCCTGCGGTCCATACCTGCCGGGGCATTTTTGCCCGCAACGGTGCGAAACGGCCCCATTTCCGTAATATCCACGCCGCCGTTATTGAGGTCGCGCACAAGAATTTCCTTGCCCTTGAAATTGCCGGAAGCGGCAGCAGCCACAAGGTCGTATACCGCGTCGTCCGCCTTTTTGACTATGGAGGTAAGCACACGCCCCGGCAGCCTGTCGTCTTGGTTTCCGTCCAGCCCGATAACATAGGCGCCCCGGCTGGCGGCTTCCTGCAGCGCAGGGCCGTTGCCAAGCCCGCTGGCCAGCACCAGCACATCCGCGCCCTGGTTCAGCAGTTCTCGCGCTGCTTTGCCCCCGGCTGCGGCATCCGTAAAGGAGCCCGTGATGCGGTTGATGACCCGTACTTCCGGGTCCACAAGGCGCGCGCCTTCCACAAAACCATTCAACAAAGAGCGCATGGCGGGCACGTCTTCTCCCGACAGCCAGCCGATGGTTCTGTCGGCATTGATGCCGGGCAGGGCTGTCTGGGCCGTAAGCATGGCTGCCGCTGCTCCCGCAAGGTATGCAGCCTGTTCGTCGGCAAATGTTATGGACATGATATTGGGAGCGCGCACGCCCGCGTCAATACAGCCAAACATGGTTTTGCGAAAATTGGCGGCATTGTTGCGCAGGGCTTCGTGCAACTTGTCAGAGGCCACCAGCACCATGTCATGACTGGACGCGGCATTACGGAAAAATTCCTGAATGGCGGCGGTGTCTGCCTGCGCCGGAGCTACCAGCACTTCAGCGTCAACAGGAAGTGCGCGGGCCCGTTCAAGACCGCGCAACAGAGCGTCGTTCCAGCCGCCGTCCCCGCCAGGGTGTTCCAGCAGCAGGGCCACGCGAAGGCGTGGGCTGCCAGTTGCAGACGCAGACTCTGCGGCGTAGGGTGCGCCCACGAAAACGTAGAGTGACAGCGTAATGAAGCAGAGCAGGGTAAAAAGCGGGGCTGAGAGCGAAGGCAACTTATAGTGGAGCATTGGCGGGTTTCCTTAAACGCATAAATGGACGGCCATATCGGCCAAAATCCAGCATACGCTCCACCGGCACGGCCCGCAATACCCGCCAGCAGGCAGTTTTACGGCAGATGCGCAGGGTTGCGCGAACGGGACGGCAGTTTTTTTGAGGATCAGGGCTGGTGTGAAGCCGTATATCGTAGCGCTTGTTTTTTGCAGTTTGGCGATAGCGCAAAAAATTGCGCGCAATTGGGGGTAGATTCATCCCTGTCAGGGAGGTTGCAAAATATTTGGAATTCTTTCTTGACAGGATTATGTGAAATATTGGACAATCGAATCACAGGATTTAGTTGGTATTTGAAAATAAAAGGCAAGCCTTTTAGATGTAACTTTTTTTGAAACAGTGTGAGGTCGGACAGCATGTCTGCGCAATCGTTGCCCCTATGGTTTGATGTGGCCACCATCGAAAAAGCCCTGAGCCGTCGAAATGTTCCAGATGCCGTTGAACTGCGCGATATTCTGGATAAGTCTATGCAGATGGAGCCGCTGGACCTGAATGAAATAGTGGCGCTCATGCGTGTGGACGATCCGGCCGGGCATGAGCGTATTCTTGCTGTGGCCGATGAGGTGAAGCAGAAGGTCTACGGCGACCGCATGGTGCTTTCCGCTCCTCTGCACCTTTCCAACCACTGCGGCAGCGAATGTCTGTATTGCTCCAACCGCCGGGATAATGGCCTTGTGGAGCGTAAGTACATGACCTCGCCGGAAATGCGCCAGGCTGCCCTGAAAATCATCCGTCAGGGACACAAGCGCATATTCCTGGTCAGTGGGCAGTTGCCCAACGCTGATGTGGACTATCTGGCCGAGGCCATAAGCATCTTGTACACGGTTTTTGACGGCGTGGGCGAAATACACAGCGTCAACGTCAACGTCGGGCCGCTGGAAGCTGCCCAGTACCAGACCCTTTTGGATGCCTATGTAGGCACTGTTCTTATTTATCAGGACACCTACCACGAGGCCAGCTACCGCGCCGCCCATGTGGCGGGCCCCAAGAGCGATTACGTCAAGCGGCTCAATGCGCCTGACACCGCCTTTGCGGCAGGCGTGCCCGATGTGGGCCTGGGTATTCTGCTGGGCCTGGGCCCCTGGCAGTTTGACCTGCTTGCCCTCGCACAGCACGCGACCCATCTTGAGCGCGTGTATGACCTGGGCTGCCGCACTGTAAGCTTGCACAGAATGCGCCTTGCCCCCGGCAGCCTTATGGATACGCCTTACCCGGTAAGCGATGCGGATTATCTGCGCTGTGTGGCATTGGCCCGGCTGGCCCTGCCGCACAGCGGCATCATCCTGACCACCAAGGAACCTGCCGGGCTTTGGCGCGACGGCTGTAGTGCCGGGGCTTCGCAACTGCTCACGGGCAGTGTGGCCAACCCCTATGAAGGGTGGGCCCTTGCTCCTGGCCAGCAGGTTCCCTTCCCTCTGGGCGAAGACTGTCATGTGGATGAGGTGGTGCGCTTTCTGCTTGAAGAGGCGCGGCATCTGCCATCGTTTTGCGCAGCTTGCCCAAGGCTTGGCCGCAGAGGAGAGGAATTTCTTGCGATGGTGCGTGAGTGCGGCATGAAGGGGCAGTGTAGCCCCAACTCTGCGGCATCATTTATGGAATTTCTGTTGCACTACGCCACCCCCTATACCCGCAGCATGGGTGAGCGCTTGTTGAATGAAAAACTGAATAAAATGTCCCTGCACGAACGCGGCGCGGCAGACCGCTTGCTCAAAAAGGTGCGGGCTGGCTGTATGGACGAATTCATTTAACCCCGTATTTGATTGCGCCCTCTGGCCCCTAGGGGGCAGAGGGCAGCCTCACGCGTGGACGGGATTTCGTCATAAACAGGCATTGCGTCGTTATGGCGTAAAACGCGGATTATTTGCTGGCGTGCGCAGTGTTCAACCATGGGCCGTTGTTGTGGCTTTTGCCACGGGAGCGGTTGTGCCTGGTAGAATTGCACTTTCCGGCGCACAAACCCTGCCCTGATTTTCGGCAGGCGACACTGAATTTTCCTGGCGGACCACAGGACGGCGTGTCTCTTTATTGCAGGCTGCCGCCCGGCTGTGCACTCAGCCCCGGAACCGGCGGGGCAGCAGGGCGCGGTGTGTCCGGGTTGCCTTCGGGCAACCGGGGGACGGGCTGTAGCATCCGGCGGCTCGTCCCCCGCTTTTATGTCACCATACCGAATATTTTCAGTCTGCTTCTGCCAGTATCAGCACTGGCGGAAGCAGACTTGGTTTTATTTCCAGGTCTCTTGCATTGCTATATTGAAGGCTTCGTGCGGGGGATGCACTGTGCACCTGGGCTTTTTCGAGTCCACCCGCGTAATCTTTACGCCAATCATAGTAGCACTGCTGGCTATGAATTCTGTCTCTTGAATCAACGCCCATCAGTATCTGAGGAAGGCAATTGCGCAGTGCGAAGGGACTCGCCGAATGAGGGCAGGGGCCGCCCGAAACAGAAACCGCCCACGCCCCAGACGTCCCCGATGACGGCAACGAGAGCTGGTTGCCTTCGAAGCGGAAGAGAAATTTTGCCGACAGAAAATTCTATTCCAATTTATAATTGTGTTTTTGAAATGCGCCAGCACACGCGTGTTGCCAGCATGTCTGATGAAAGGCGGCTTTTGCACAGAGATGTTAGCGTTTTGAAAGCCAAACTGCCCTAAGTTCAGCTATTTGACGTGGACGCTGGGCCGGGGTATCGTCACAAATGGTTCATTCCAGCCGCCGCATGGCGGCTTTTCGTAAGGAGTACATGGCGTGAGTTTCGTATGGCGTGGTTTTTATTTTGACAAACAGGACAGGGATATCCTTGTTCTTGTCAATCGCATTCTGGAGTCCGACAATAAACCTTCGGACACCAGCCTTTTTGACCCCAGCTTGCATCCGCACGGCATCAAGGAACTGGTAGCAACTCCTGTTTCACGCATGGCCTATGCTGTTATAAACCTGTTGCGCAATCTTCAGGTAGGACGCACCCAGGCCAGGGATCGTCTGCTGGCACTGCAAACGCTGTATGATGAAGTGCTCAACAGCGCACACTCGTCGCTGCGCCGCAATACGGCGCGCGTGCTCATGCAGATCATGAAAAGCATTGTGCGCGCCCATGACAATCCGCAGGAACAGCTTGAGCTGGCGCACGACTTTCGCCGTACCGTTCAGGGCACGCCGCGCGTTGTTCGCCGCATGCTGGCCCGCTATCACCTGCCGGAAATGCCGGAAGCGTGGAACCAGCTTGCTTTTGACGACCACGTTTACGACGCCAACACCAAGGGCCGTAAAAGTCCGACGCATCTTATCATGGACGCCTGGATCAAGGGCCTGCGCTCATTGACGGTGGCCTATGAATACTGGGTGCAGCCTGATGCCGCGCGTGAAATCCTGCGCGCCGCTGAAATTACGGGCATAGCCGTACGCATTGGCCTAGAATTTCAGGTTCCGTTTTATGGGCGTTTTGTGAGCCTGTTCTGGATACCGCGCGGCTTCAGTTCAAATGAAGATTTTCTGGAATTTCTGCACAGCCCCAAAGTGGCTGAAATGATGAAACGTGGCAGGGAAGTGCTGCGCTGGCGGCGTGACCGCGTGCTCCATTGTCTTTCCCTGTGGAACGAGCACCAGCGCCCCAAGATGGAAGCCGCCTGGGAAGTTGAAATTCCCGAACTGTCGGCGGACGAATTTTTGCGCTTTGTAGGCAGGGGACAGGCCAGCAGCCTGCATTTGGCTGAAGGGCTGCACCGCCATGTGCAGCCTGCCTTGCGTCAGCGTGCCGCCAGACTTGCTGAAAAGGATGACGCCACTTCGCGTGCCGAGCTGGAGGTGCTTGAGCATCTGGGGCCGGAACATATCGCTGAAGAATGGCTTTCCGCAGCCCTGCACCCGGAACTGCCAGATCTGGAATGCCCGCCTGCTTCGGAAGAAATGCCTCACCTCATGCGGCTTTCCACGTTTGAGCTTACGCGGGAACTGGCCGAGCTTACGCCGGGCTATCGTCTTGTGCTCTGTACCTCTGCCCTGAGCGTTGAGGATGTGGCAGAGCTTTTATGGGATGCCAAGGGCAACATCACCCATCTGGAAATCTTCAACATGAAGAGCTGGATGGAGCGTCAACAGGCCAATCTCAAACCCATCAGCGAATTGCAGCAAGCATTCAATGAAGGGCTTGGCCCCCGCGTAAAGCAGATGATTCGCCAGATGGCGCGCCGCATGCGCACTGTGGACGAAGAAAGAGCCGCCAAGTTTCGAGACATACTGCATAACGTGCCGAAGCTGTGGGAGCACTATCGCCACAAGCCTCTGGGTTCACGTCTGGGCACCAGCTCCGCCAGCCGCATCACATACGGCATGGGTTTTGTTATCAAAGACACCCTGCCCAGAGGCCGTTTTTCGGCGCATAAAGGCAGGGGGCAGCAGCAGTTTGAAATTCCCATCTGTTCGCCGGTGGAAGAAGTTTACAGCTACGCCAAGCCGCGCAATCCCTCCGCCTGGCAGCGGTTGGCCGCCTGCCTGCGGTGGGCGCCCGGCTGCCGTCATCTGGGCATGGAGCGCCGCAAGACCTGGAAGACTGCCAGCGAAGATTTCCGCGTCTGCGGGCAGGGCAACGTCATTAACCTTGGCGGGCTTGGCCCGGCAACAGGCAATAACCTGCTGGGCAAAGATCAGCAGGCAAGCAGGTGCCGCCCCGGCTTCTCCTATCTGAACAGCTCGTTTTGCAATTGGCTCAAGGTGTTGCTGGGGTTTGTTCCGGCTTTCTTTTCATTTTTATACACGCAGGACTGGTGGGTTCTCGCCTGGGGCGGCACCTTTATCTGGTTTGGCATCACGGGCGTACGCAATGTGATGCAGATGGTTCTGGCTGCCAAGGGGGCCACGCGGGATACTTTGCTCCACTGGAAGGACCAGGTCAGTATAAGCCGCCTGTGCGACTCGCTCATGTACACGGGCATTTCCGTCCTTTTGCTGGAAGCAATAGTTCGCGTGTGGTTTTTGGACAGAACACTGGGCATAACAGTGGCGCAAAGCCCCTGGATGGTCTTTACGGTTCTGAGCATCATCAATGGATTTTATATTTGCGCGCATAACGTCTTTCGCGGTTTTCCCAAAGAGGCCGCCATCGGCAACCTCTTTCGAAGCGCCTTGGCCATTCCTGTGTCGTCCTCGTATAACTATCTGCTATACTTGGCCCTTGGCGCGTTTGGTGTGGCCAATCCTGAGCTGTATATGGTGCCCAGTGCGGCAGTGGTGTCTAAAATGGCATCGGACACAGTGGCTGCCATTATTGAAGGTTACGCCGACAGTCAGGTGAACCTGCGCATGCGCCGCTGGGACTACAAGAGCAAGCTCAACAACCTTTTTGACTGTTACACGCGGCTGGAGCTGCTGTTCCCTCACGAAGACGCGCTTATCAAGCTGGCTCGTCCCGGCGGGCTTCAGGGCAGCGGGGGAGTCAAGGGCAAGGAGCTGGAGCGGGCATTCATCGTCAATGCTCTTGACCTCATGTACATCTGGTTTTACCAGCCCAGAGCACAGGACGCGTTTCGGCAGATTGCGCGCGCCATGCCGGAAGCCGACCGTAACGTGCTGGCCAGATCGCAGCTTGTGCTGACGCGTGAACGCGAGATCAGCCAGCTTCTTGTGGACGGTCTGCTGGGGCGCAATTTCTCGCGTCCTTTGGCCTTCTTTCTGGACAAGCGTAAAGCATATTTGCGCCGTCTGAGCCGTATGTGCCGGCCCGGCAAGATAAAAGAGCCGGGCGGAGCACGCTAGAAACAGCCCTGGGCTGCTTTCAGAACAGCTCTCGATCACATAATGCGGCCCTTTTTATGCCGGTTGAGTACGTCTGCGTACGCTTCCTTCATAAAAAGGGCCGCTTCTTTTGGCTTGAGCATTTCAATTTTGAAACGGTCAGGTGGCTGCGTGAGCAGACGCCCCGCCGTGTAGGGGCAAGCGCTCTGCCAGAAGACGCGATTCTCGGCTGAACCCACCCCGTGTTGTGGTGTTCTGCATTCCTGTGCCGCGCTAAAGCAGTTAACTTCTTTCAAAGTTTAAATGCTCTAAGTAAAAACGGCTGCTCAAAATACCTGCTCAAAACTTCTGTAAAAGTACGTTGTATTTAAAGCGACATTTCCAGAAGCCTCAGGCTGTTGGCATCTCTATCTTCCAAAGTAAAAAGCAACAGTATGGCCTTCTCCTTTGCCTGTTCTCTGAACTCAGGGGGAAGTTCCTGTGTGGCTGTGCGCCAATTGCCAGCAGATCAGGAGCGGCAGCAAGCGTACCATATGCTGGCGCTATAGTAGCAGTTCGCGTTGTGCCGACAGGCGAACTCCTCTTTCCTGTCGCGTGGGTATAAACCCTCGTTGCGCTCATACTGATACATCCGATACGGCGTGCAGATGGGTCCTGTGCTGCCCGGCACGCCACGGTGGTAGTCCGTACCCGGTTGCTTGAAAAATTGGCGGTGTGACGCAACTGACGGCGCAGCCTTGAAATTTTTTATTTGATAACTTGTAGACAGCGCTGCATGTAGCGGCCTTGATCTGATCTATTGTACTGTTTGTTCCTAGGTAATTACTGCGTGATGAGAATAACGGTAGTTGGCTGTTATCACGGTTTATATTTTTGGGTGAACAATCAATCAATGCAGTATTGTGCAAAAAAGAACAAAAGTTATTTAGTTGTGTAAAAATGAACATTCTAATCAACGCAAAAAATGTTCAAAAGTGTTGTATATTCAGCTTATGGAAGCTTGCATTGAGATTTTCTATGCTGTACTGTCGCCATATAGGATGCTTCCTTATCACTGCGGTGCATATACAAAACAACTTAGATGTGTTGTATCCGCGTAACGCCAGGAGTCGCATATGAGTACTGAGCTTAAGAGCATGCACATGGGACAGATAACTTCTTTCTTCATCCCCAATGTTACTCTTGTGGGTGAGGGGTGTTCCAAGGAGATTCCTCTTCGCCTCAAGAACATTGGCGGCAGCAAACCCTTGATTGTTACTGACCAGGGCATCGTTAAAGCCGGTATTCTGAAGGTGATTACCGATATTCTTGATGCCGCCAAGATGAAGTACGCCATTTTCGACCAGACTGTGCCCAACCCCACTGATAAGAATGTGGATGCCGCTTTTGAAAAGTACAAAAAGGAAAAATGCGACAGCATCATTACTCTTGGCGGCGGCAGTTCGCATGACTGCGGCAAGGGTGTGGGCTTTCTTGCCGGTAACGGCGGCAAAATTCATGACTATGAAGGCGTAGACAAATCTGCCAAACCCTTCCCGCCCTATGTTGCCGTAAACACCACCGCAGGTACCGCTTCTGAAATGACGCGCTTCTGCATCATCACCGACACGTCCCGTAAGGTGAAGATGGCCATTGTTGACTGGCGCTGTACTCCTGGCGTAGCTATCGACGATCCTGTTCTCATGATGGGTATGCCCCCGGCCCTCACTGCGGCCACTGGCATGGACGCTCTTACTCACGCCGTTGAAGCCTATGTTTCCACTGCAGCCACACCCATGACCGACGCTTGCGCCGAAAAGGCGATGGAATTTATTAACCGCTACCTGCGTCGCGCTGTGGCCAATGGTCAGGACAAGGAAGCCCGCGAAGGCATGTGCTATGCCCAGTACCTGGCCGGTATGGCATTCAACAACGCCAGCCTCGGCCACGTTCACGCTATGGCCCATCAGCTGGGTGGTTTCTATGACCTGCCCCACGGCGAATGCAATGCCATTCTGCTGCCCCATGTGTGTGAATACAACCGCATCGCTACCCGCCGCCGTTTTGGCCGTATCGCCCGCATTCTTGGCGAAATCACTGATGGCCTGAGCGCGGACGAAGCTTCCAAGAAGGCCATTGCCGCCATCAATACCCTGTCCACAGACGTGGGTATTCCTGAAGGCCTGAAGGCTCTTGGCAAAAAGTACGGCAAGGATGTTAAGGAAACCGATATTCCCACAATGACGGCCAATGCTCAGAAGGACGCCTGCGGTCTTACCAACCCCCGCACCATGACTGACGCTGCGGTAGCCGGAATATACAAGGCCGCTATGTAGGTTTGGCATACGGTCGCCCTGCGCGTCAGGGCTTCAAAATGAAGAAAGGTCGCCCAAGGGCGATCTTTCTTCATTTGCCGTTGGAGTCTTTTCACAAAGAGTTTTGGCTGCTGCGTGCAACTTTCAGTGTGGGAAGGCTCGCTCAGTTTCAGTTATTGCAAATGTTTGAAAGTGCTGTGACGCAGGAAGCTCCGCATCAAGGCAGCATGAAACAACGCGGATCTTAATTTGCGCAGTTAAGCGGCACTGTAGCGAAGGTGCCGTAAAATTGAGAAATATATTCTCAACGCTAATCTGCTTCAGTTGCGCGCTTACGCCAAAATAAAAAACCACCCGCGAGATGCGGGTGGAAACAAGTGTTATACACACAAAAACACCCTTCCTGTACGATGAAGTTGTTCAAGCCCATCGTAACTTTTAAGAAGGGTGTTTTTGTTATGGGAACCAAGGCCCAAAGTTTAGCTCACACAAAATGGCTGTGCAAGTATCATATCGTGTTTACACCTAAGTATCGAAGAAAAATAATATTCGCGCAGCTACGCGATAGTATAAAAGAAATCTTGCAAAGTCTCTGTAAGTACAAAGGTGTAGAGATTTTAGAAGGGCATTTGATGCCAGACCATATACACATGCTGGTGAGTATTCCGCCAAAGATCAGCGTGTCGAGTTTTATGGGTTACTTGAAGGGCAAGAGTTCACTAATGATTTTTGATAAACACGCAAACCTTAAATATAAGTTTGGCAACAGAAAGTTTTGGGCCGAAGGGTATTATGGCAGCACCGTCGGACTCAATGAAGTAACGATCAAAAAATATATCCAGCAGCAGGAGAAGCATGACATCATGCAAGACAAGCTGACGTCACGCGAATATCAGGACCCCTTTAAGGGGTAAGCCAAAGCGACAATGGCACTGGGCTTGAACAACGTGAAAGCCAGCGTCTTTAGGCGCAGCCGGTAACAGGCCCTTATAGGGCCAGAGCAAACCACCCGCTATGCGGGTGGTGCTGATTGGCAAAATTGTGCTCGGCCAGTCAGGCTTGCTCAGATGAGCTTCAACTGGCGCAAAACAGCAACAAGTTTTTCTTTGGCGGGTTCGCCCATGGGGCAAAGCGGCAGGCGCATTTCCGCTTCCATCTTGCCCATAAGGTGCAAAGCCGTCTTGGCAGGGATGGGATTGCTTTCAAAGAACATAGCCTCATGCAAGGGGAACAATTCGTGGTGAATCCTGGCGGATTCGGCCACGTCACCCTTGTTAAAGGCGTTGCACATAGCAGCCATGCGCCCCGGAACAAGATTGGACGTCACGGAAATAACACCCTTTCCACCCATGGCCATGAGGGGCAGGGCCGTGAAATCGTCACCCGAAAGCACGCTGAAGTTGGCCGGGCTGCTGGACAGGGTTTTGCTGCCCTGGGCCATGTCGCCGGTGGCTTCTTTCACGCCCACGATGTGAGAGAACATTTTTGTAAGGCGAGCCAGGGTTTCGGGCAGCAGGTTGCAGCCTGTACGCCCAGGAACGTTGTAGGGCACAAGCGGCATGTCTACAGCTTCCGCTATGGCCTTGTAGTGCTGGAACAGCCCTTCCTGCGTCGGTTTGTTGTAGTAGGGCGTGATGAGCAGCGCCCCGGTGGCCCCGGCTTTTTGGGCGAACCGGGTCAGGCGGATGGCTTCAATCGTATTGTTTGATCCGGCCCCGGCCAGAACGGGCACACGTCCCTTGGCCTGGTCGATACAAATTTCAATGACCCTTTCGTGTTCTTCGTGGCTGAGTGTGGCGGATTCACCGGTCGTGCCACAGGGCACCAGACCGTGAATGCCTTCAGTGATCTGGAATTCAATGAAGTTTCGGTAGGCTTCTTCGTCCAGGGCGTTATTCTTGAAAGGGGTAACAAGCGCTGTCATAGCACCGGAAAACAGCATGAGGGTCTCCTTGGCGCGCCCTGCGCGCCCTTAGATGGCCGAACGCCGAGAATGAAGGCGAACCTTCATACCGTTCGGCTCTAAATGCGGCAAAGCCGCGTTATGCAACCATGCCTATTGATTTATGAATTCTTTCAATTCCTTGCCAGCGCGGAAGAAGGGCAGCCGTTTCGAAGATACGCTGACGCTTTCCCCAGTCTTGGGATTGCGGCCAGCATAGCCCTCATATTCTTTAATTTTAAAACTGCCAAAGCCGCGAATTTCAATGCGTTCGCCAGCAAGAAGAGACTGTTTCATTGCGTCAAAAAAGGTGTTTACCACCAGTGACGCATCATCAAAGGGGATATTGGTTTCGTCGGCCAGCGCCTTGATAAGTTCGCTTTTGTTCATCACGCCTCCGTAACTCGTTATGTTGCTTACTAAAACATTTCGCCTGAAACGGGAGTATAAAATTATATTATAGCGGTATTGTTGGCAATTTTTGTGTTTCGCCCCAAGCCGCCCACGCGTTTCAAAGCCTGCATGCCAAAGTAATTCAACGATAGGCATTTATTGCTAATTCAAGCCTATACCTTTTATGCAACAAGGTAAACAGTTCGCGAAGGCTTTTCACCTTCTTCTTTACTGTTTATCAGGAGTTGGCTGCAGAATTTTGCGCGGGGCCAGCCAGTCGGCCATACCCAGGCGCAGCCTTTGCAGACGCGAAGCCAACGTATGTATATCCTGGGCGGCAGGACTGCCAGGAGCGTACGTCATGAGAGGCTGCTGGCGGCATACTGCTTCCGGCACTTTTTTATCATTGCGGATATGCCCCAACAGAACGGGTTCAAGGTGCAGAAAGTGGCGACAGGCCCCGTGCAGCTTTTCAAAAGCCGATTTGGCTTCGCTTGCGGAAGTGGCCTGGTTGACGATCACCATAAAGTCTCGCAACCCGTAGCGGGCATTGAGCACCTTGATAAGCGCGTAACTGTCGGTCAGCGACGTGGGCTCCGGGGTGATGACCACAATGCGCATGGCGGCCATTGCAGCAAAGGTTTGCACCGTGCCGGAAATGCCTGCGCCCACATCCATAAAAATGTAATCGTACTTGTCCAGCGCTGGCTCAAGCCGGGCCAGCAGCAAATCGCGCATGTCGGGCTGCAGTTCGGTAAGCTCGGGCACCCCGGAGGCGGCAGGCAGCACGTCAAAACCCTCGGGCTCCACATGGTGCAGCACGTCGCTGATCTGGGCCTCGCCCAGCAAGGCATTTTGAAGGTTGCCTTCAGGCGTGATGCCCAGCAGTACGTCAAGGTTGGCCAGCCCGAGATCACAGTCCATGAGCATGTTTTTGAAACCCATTTGGAACAGCGCGTAGGCAAGGTTGAGAGAAATGTTGGTTTTGCCAACCCCGCCCTTGCCGCTCAGCAGAACCACGCTCAAGGTTTTATTTGCCATTAGTTGTTTCTCCCAAAAAAAAGAAAGCGTTTTTCGCTTGAGTGGACTAGGCTGGCCCTTTCTTCCAGGCTGGCGCTGCCTGCAAGGCAGATATGGCCGCGGTCTTGTTGCAGCGCATTTTGCAGGGCGTCTTCCGCCTGATTCATCAGAAACTGGGCAGAGGTTCCATTTCCCGGATTGATGCAGGCAATGCCAAGCGCGCAGGCGGGGGCGTCTTTTATCAGAGCCTCGGCGCGCAACGCAACTTGTTGTGCAAATGTTTTTTGTATCTGGTCGGCCAGAAGCCGCGCCCGCAGTTGGCTCACACCCGGCAGCAGCAGGGCGTAGCGCCCTTCTGCCACATGGCTGATGCTGTCGCAGGCTTCGCTGTGTTCACGCAGACTGGCAGCCAGCGCCGCATCAAGTTGATCCAGTGCGGGCCGCCCCACCTGATTGAGCAGTTCAGCCCTGTTGGGAAGATCGGCATAAACCAGGCTGAGATCACCACCCGAACGTGAAAAACGTAGCATTTCTCGCTGGATCTGGTCCATAAAAAGTCTGCTAATGAGAACACTGGCCATTTGCGTTGGCACTTCGGGCTGCGCATTGACCGTTGGCACCTGCTGATCTGCACATCCTACTGGCAGCACGCACCAGCGGCTTTCGGCATAATCGCGGCAGAAGCTTTGCCAGCGGTCGGGGCTGAAGCCAGACAGAAGGCGGGCCACCAGCACCGTAGGCGTCAACTGGTCGTCGGACAGCTGCTCATCCACCGGGGCGCCTGCCTTGCGCAGAGCAAGCAGTTCACATGCCAGGGCTTCGAGTTCAGCGTTGCTGCTCATGACGGTACAGGAGGTAATCGTGTTGAAAAGAGTCGATATGGCCGTCCAAAACCGCATCCACGTCGCCTACTTCCGTGCCAGTGCGATGGTCTTTGACCAGACGGTATGGCTGAAGTGTGTAGGTGCGTATCTGACTGCCAAAGGCGATGGCATCCTTGCCGGCATACTGGGCCTGACGAGCTGCCTCGCGTTTTTCAAGTTCCATGTTATAAAGGCGGGCGCGCAAGACGCGCATGGCCGTTTCTTTATTGTGATGCTGCGACTTTTCGTTCTGGCACTGGGCGGAGATGCCCGTGGGAATATGCGTAATGCGCACTGCCGAGCTTGTGGTGTTGACGCTCTGGCCGCCGGGTCCGCTGGAGCGGAAAATATCCACGCGCAGATCGGCTTCCTTGATGTCCAGTTCAATATCATCACCCGCATCGGGAATAACATCAACAGACGCAAAGGACGTATGCCTGCGGCCTGACGAGTCAAAGGGTGAAATGCGGATGAGGCGGTGAATGCCGCGTTCACTTTTGAGAAAGCCGAAGGCGTGGGGGCCGGATATGCGCAGGGTAACGCTCTTGATGCCCGCTTCGTCGCCCGGCAGAAAATCCATCTCTTCAACCTTGCAGTCGTGGTCGGCGGCCCAGCGGCTATACATGCGCAGGAGCATTTCGGCCCAGTCCTGAGACTCTGTGCCGCCCGCTCCGGGATGTATTTCGAGGATGGCGTCCTGGCTGTCTTCTTCAGAGGAAAGGAGCATTACAAGCTCTGTTTCGTCCAGCAGGGCGGCCAGTTCTTTTTGCTGGTTCGCCAAAGATTCAAGGGCTTCAGGGTCTTCGCTTTCTGCGGCAAGCGCCAGCCACTCGGCCATGTCGTCGTGGCAGGTTTTGAGTTTGTTCAGGCGGCCGACCTCATCTTCAAGGCGGCGTTTTTCTTGAAGAATAGGCGTAAGAGCCTCGGGTTTGTCCCAAGCGCCGGGGCGTGAAATTTCCGTTTCTATGGCCTGCAGCCTTTTTTCACTGGCCGCAACGTCAAAGGCGCCCCCAAAGTGAGGAAAAGCGTTGAGAAAGGGGATTGCAGGCGGCACGAAGATCTGAAAGTTGCAGCATAATGAATCAGTGGGTTGAGAGTGATCCCGGGCTTTGCCGGGTGCGGTCATTTTGGCCGCCAGAAAATTATTTGAGAGGGGGCGTAAACTGTGCCCTCACGGGGTATCGCGATTGGCCTTGCGACTTACCTTTTGAGTCTGGCCTTGCCGCCCGGAGCCCACAAAAGCAGGCCAGCCAGCAGGGCTACAGCCACGGGCAGAGGCCAGGGCCAGAGCCTGTGGTACACGCTGGGAGCGCTTTCAAGTGCGGCACTGCCCCAGAGCGCTTGTTCCTTGAACTGCGCGCCGCGCATGGTCAGGCGGCCCCGGCTGTCTACCACCACAGAAATACCCGTGTTGGTGCCACGCAAAATCCAGCGGTTTTGTTCAAGGGCTCGCAATGCTGTCAGGTACAGGTGCTGGCGGGGAGCCGGGGTGGCTCCGAACCAGCCGTCATTGCTGATATCAACCAGGATGTTGGCGCCATCTTCAACTCGCGCCTGAGCCAACCAGGGGAATATACCTTCATAGCAAATGAGCATGCCCAGGGCAAGATTGTCATAGCGTAAAGGAGCGATGGCCGTTCCCGTCTGGTAGACGCCCACTCCTTGCAGCAGTGCTTCAAGAAAACCCCAGTTGAGCCACTCTGGCAGGTATTCGCCAAAGGGCACAAGGTGTTCCTTGTCGTAATGGGCGGCTATGGCGCCGTCGGGCGGCGTCAGCAGAAAGGCGCGGTTGAAAACATCTGGTTCTTTTTTGTCCGTGCGGCGCTCAAGGCCTGGCGCGCCTACCAGCAGCGGGCTGCCCGTGACAGACGGCAGCTGGCGCACGCGGGGTGAGTGGAGCAGGTTGGTTTCAAAAAAGAAGGGCAGAGCCGTTTCAGGCCAGATGATGAGCGGGCGCTCACCGGGCCTCTGGGCCAGGGCGTCATAGGTCAGGCGCAGGTACAGGTCTACGGTTTGGCGTTGAAAGGCGGGCAGCCATTTCTGGTTCTGGTCTATATTGCCTTCAACAAACAAGGCTTGCACGCTTTGTGGCCCCGTGGGGGCGACTACAAGCGGCTGCTGGTGCAGCCGTAGCGCGCCATAGCCCAGCAGCAGACCCGTCATGAGCAGGCCGCAAACCAGACAGGCGGGCCGCCACGAAGTCTTTTTATTAAAAGCTGCGGGCGCGGATTTGCCAGAAGCGTTTGCTTCTATTTTCTTTTTTTCGTCAGAGCCCGTTCCGGCATTGGCCGCAAGGGGATGAGGCAGTATGCCCAAGGCACACCAAAGAGCCGCCATTACCCATATGCCCGACAATCCGTAAGCGCCCACGGTATCGGCTCCCTGCACCAGCAGGGGCCATGCGGCCAGCGCCCCGGAAAGTTCCAGCCAGGGAAAACCCAGAACAAGCGCATACACAGCCTCAAGCACATACCATAAAAGGCCCAGCATTATGGCCCATATGTATGGCGGACGGTGACGCAGCGCGTATGCCGCCAGGGAAAAAAGCCCCCCGGCACTGGAAATACAGGCAGCAATGAAAAGGGCGCAGGGCACAGCCAGAAGCCAGGGCAGGCCGCCAACATTGTGCACGGGCATACTGAGCCAGTAGAGAGCGGCCATGCCGCCAGCCAGGTTGCACAACCAGCCCCTGCGCAGCGCGGCCCCGTGTGAGGGAGCACACAGACCCAGCCATGCCAGGGCTACGGGCCAGAGCAAGGCCAGAGGTGGCAGCCCGGCAATATCGTTGGGAAAGCCTAGCCATATGCCTGCCGCACCTATGAGGCCGACAAACAGCGCCGTGCTGTCAGGCCGGAATGTGGCGCTCTGGGTACGGCTCATGCCTTGGCCGTAGACTCTGCCGGACGGGTGGCTTCGCCCTCTGTACCAGCATCCGCCGGAGGGGGGTTCTGTTCAGTAGGATCTTTTTCGTCCCCAATGGCGGTTTCGCAGTCGCTGGCGGTAGGCTGCGTCTCATAAGCGTCAGTGCCCATAATAGCTTCAGAAATGGGATCTGCG
The DNA here is from genome assembly GCF_014202345.1 of Desulfovibrio intestinalis. Lineage (NCBI taxonomy): Bacteria > Pseudomonadati > Thermodesulfobacteriota > Desulfovibrionia > Desulfovibrionales > Desulfovibrionaceae > Desulfovibrio > Desulfovibrio intestinalis. The sequence goes on along the minus strand of NZ_JACHGO010000008.1, from coordinate 88,283 downwards.
CTTGGCCGGTTGGCGGCGTTGCTCGCAGGTTCCATGCGCAGACGAACAATGAGTTTGCGGTCAGCTTCAAGCACGGTAAAAGTCCAGCCGCGCAGTGTGAAGCTTTCGCCGGGGCCGGGCACATGCCCAGCTTCCATGCTGAGGTAGCCGCCGATGGTGTCCACTTCATCTGAATCGACGTCCACGCCCATGTCTTCAAGGTCTTCAAGCAGGGCGCGGCCTGTAAGCTCATAGATATTGTCGCCCAGGGGACGGATGTCTTCCTGGCGCGGGGCATCGTGTTCGTCTTCAATGTCGCCGACGATTTCTTCCAGCACGTCCTCAATGGTGATGAGCCCCGAAGTTCCGCCGTATTCGTCCAGCGCGATGGCAATGTGCTGCTTGCGGGCACGAAATTCTTGCAGAAGTGTGCGTATGGACTTGGTTTCGGGAACAAAGAAGGGTTCCCGAATCAGTTCTTTCATGGACGAGGGCTTACCGTCCGCGTCAAGCATGCTGCTGAGCAGATCCTTGGCGTGAAGAATGCCCACGATGTTGTCGCGGGTTTCCTTGTACACGGGAATGCGCGAGTGCCCGGAACGCACAATGATGTGCGCCACTTCGGCCAAGGGCATGTCGTGAGGAACGCAGTCGATATCGGTGCGCGGGATCATCGTGTCCTGCACCTGAAGATCGTTGAAGCGCAAAATGCCGAGCAGCATGGACTCCTCATCGGGTTCCACTTCGCCGTCGGCGCGTGCTTCGAGAATGGCTTTTTCCAGAGATTCCTGATCGTCGTGCCCGAACAGTCTGCTCAGGCGCGACCAGATGGTACTATGACCTTCCGAGCCGCCGTCCAATGTAGTCTCCTTGGTTGGAAATGGGACCGGGTGCGCGTGCAGCGCAACCGAGGGCCTAAATCACACATGCAGGCGTCTTTTGCTGCCGGGGGTGTCCCGCTTGCAGCAGATTTCGGCCTTTGGTGGTCGTCACAGCCTAGAGCAGTTTGCGCTGCTCCATATCCATATGCATGACCCACTGGGTAATGGGCGACACCCCGCGTGAGGGCGTGCTGTGAAACCAGTGGATGTCCGATTTGCCCTGCTCCAGCACTGCCCAGTTGGTAAATTCCGTGCCGAGCACAAGAGCCGGGTTTGAACCTTCATGCACACGGGCATGCAGAACCGTGCAGGTGCACCAGAAGGTGATAATTTTTTCATCCTTGCCCATATGGTAGATGATAAGACAAAGTAACTGCGAACCTTTGTCCAGGTCAACAGGCTTGATGCCCAGATCTTCCATGGGAAAGCGCAAAGCCATGCCCGTGGCCGAAATATTTTCTACCTGCACGGGTTCTTTTTCCATGCCGCGTTTATAGTGCAGCAGGGGGCGGCTTATTTCCGAGGTGCTGCGCGGTATGGGCTTGCTGGAATCGATTTCCCATACGCCAATAACGCTCACCTTGTCCTTGGGCGGTTTGATGCGAATGAAAACGCGCTTTTGTCCCGCAGCCAGGTCTTCCGGCGAAGTGAGGTGCAGCTGGGATTTTTTGCGGCCCGAGGATATGCTTTCAATAACCGACCGGAATTTATAAAAGGTGGGGCCTTCAGGCAGGGTCGCGCGAAAATACACTTCCACAGTCACACCCACCAGCTCCTGCGATACAAAGCTCAACACCTCCATGCCCAGCGATACGGGGGAGATGTTTTGCAACAGTGCGGCCAGGCCCTTGTGGGTCGCGCTTGCGTCCAGAATTTTAATGTCGAATATTTCGTTCTGGCCCTGGGCGGTTTCCAGCATCTGGCGGATAATGGCCTTGCGCCGTGCAGCCTGACGCTGCCGCTGAAGGTATGTCTGTGCAATGATGGCCGTTATGCAAAAAACCACCAGCACGGCGATGCAAACCAGAAGAAGTTGTTTACCCGTCATGTATTCACCAATAAACGTTTTGCTGCGCAAAACGGGATATGTAAGCTCGTCCTGTACTGGGGCGGCGCTAAAGCACTGGCGCGCCTTCGGGCTCGTTGTGCTTGTTTGAGAATATCAAAGCAGCCCCAGCTTGTGCAGGTGTATTTCCAGACAGCCCACGGCTGCTGGCGTCACCCCTGAGATGCGTCCGGCCTGTCCCAGGCTGAGTGGGCGCACCCGATCAAGTTTTTCCGTTACTTCACGAGAAAGCCCAGCTACTGTGGCATAATCCATATCAGGGGGCAAGGCTGTGGATTCAAGCCTGGCCGTGCGTGCGACGAGTTCTCGCTGGCGGGCCAGATAGCCAGAATATTTGATTTCCGTTTGCACGCTTTCACACGCCGCCGCTCCGGCAAGCGACATTTCTTCTTCCAAAAAAGCGCCAACATCGGCCAGAGGGCCGGGCGGGCAGGCCCGCAGCAGGTTTGCAATGCCATGCAGATCCAGCTCCGGCCTGCGCAGCGCCTCCGCCAGGGTGCGCCCGGTAGGCAGGCTTGCGCCCGAGGCTGTACTGTCTTCAGTGCTTGCGTCAGCCTTGTTCTGCTTTTCGGCAGGAATGCGCGTTTGCTCAAGGCCTGTTCGCAACCGGGCTGCGGCATCCTGCTTGCGGCAGAATGTATTCCACTGCGCGTCGCCTACCAATCCCAGCTTGCGGCCCAGAGGCGTCAGGCGCACATCGGCATTATCCTCGCGCAGCAGCAGGCGGTGCTCTGCGCGGGAAGTGAACATGCGGTAGGGCTCCTGTGTGCCGGAGGTGACAAGGTCGTCAACAAGCACAGCCACATAAGCCTCGTCGCGGCCGGGAAGAAAGGGCGGCAAATCACGCAGGCGGCAGGAAATGTTCAGTGCGGCCCACAATCCCTGTGCAGCCGCTTCTTCGTAGCCGGAAGTGCCGTTGATCTGCCCGGCCAGCCACAAATTGGGCACGGCCTTGCTTTCAAGGGTGGGCATGAGCTGCACCGGGTCGGAAAAATCATATTCAATGGCATAGCCGGGCCGCAGCATGACGGCATTTTCCAGGCCGCGAACAGCGTGTATCATGGCCAGCTGCACGTCCAGCGGCAGGCTGGTGGGAACGCCGTTGGCATAAACTTCAGCGCTGTCGAGTCCTTCCGGCTCAAGGAATATCTGGTGGCGTTCCCTGTCGGGAAAGCGTGCGACCTTGTCCTCGATGGATGGGCAATAGCGTGCGCCAGTTCCCTTGATGATACCTGTAAACATGGGCGAACGGTCAAATCCCCCACGGATGATTTCGTGGGCGCGGTCGTTGGTCCAGGTTATGTGGCAGGGAAGCTGCGGCAGCACCGGGCCGGGGCCGTGAAAACTGAAGACCGGGGGCGGGTCATCCCCTCTCTGCTCCTCCAGCACCGAGTAGTCGATAGAAGAGTTCAGCAGACGAGGCGTTGTGCCCGTTTTGAGACGGCCAAGCTCAAAACCCAATGAGCGCAGGCTGTCTGAAAGGCCAATGGCAGGGGCGTCGCCCAGGCGGCCGCCTGGAATGCTGGTGAGGCCCATATGGATGCGCCCGTCCAAAAAAGTTCCTGTGGTCAGCAAGACGTGGCGGGCAGAAAAGCTGAGTCCCTGCGCCGTGCGCACGCCAGTGGCGCGGTTGTCGCTGGAGGCTATTTCAGTGGCGGAATCCTGCCAGATGCGCAGTCCGGGCGTGGAGTACAGGGTTTTTTGCACAACGCGCTGGTAGGCCAGACGGTCCATCTGGGCGCGGGTAGCACGCACGGCAGGCCCCTTGCTCATATTGAGCACGCGAAACTGTATGCCAGCGGCATCGGCCCACAGGCCCATCATGCCACCCAACGCGTCAATTTCGCGGGTCATGTGCCCCTTGGCAAGGCCGCCGATGGCGGGGTTGCACGATAGATAACCCAGGCGGTCAAGGTTGCCGCTGATGAGCAGCACGCTATGCCCCAAACGAGCCAGGGCAACGGCGGCTTCGCAGCCAGCGTGGCCGCCTCCGGCGACAATGCAGTCAAATATGGGAGTAGTGGTATCAGACATGTGCGGGGTTCATAAGTATGTGAGTGAAGACCTGGGCATCTTTGATGGTAGCTGTAATAGAAGAACTTTCGTTGGGCTGGTGGCAGGTGCTTGCAAGGCAGCTCCACACTGCGGCGGCAAGATCACGCTGGCGCAACTGAGCCGCCACCGTGGCTCCGCCAATGCCGAGAGTTCTGGCTTCAACACCATAAACGCGGGCCACTGCGGCACCGAGAGCAATAACTACCGGGCTGGTTTCAGCCACGCTGGAAGCTGCCTGTTGCTGCACCACGCTGACCTCTATCTGCACGCCGTGGCGTTCCTCAACCTCGCTAGCCAGCGCGCGCACCTTGTCCAGCACGGCTTGCGGATCTACCTGCGGCAACAGTCGGCAATCCACATAAAAAACGTCGCTGCCCGGCACGGTGTTGATATTGGGCACATTGGCCTCGTGCTTGCCCGGCACAAAAGTGGATGTCGGCGGATTGAACAGGGTGTTGGTATCGCCAAAGGCGGCCCGCAGGCCGTTATGGCAGGCCAGCGCCATGTCTGCTCCGGCCAGAAAGGCATTGCGGCCTTTGTGGGGAGTGGAGGCATGGCACTGCACCCCGGTGGTGCGTATCTTGAGCCAGAGCTGGCCTTTTTCCGCCACTTCTATGACGTCGCCCCGGCGGGCGCCTGCGTCGGGCACGATGTAGAGATCGTTTTTGCTGAAAAGTTCGGGCGCCGTCTTGAGCAGATATTCCAGACCGTAGGCGCTGCCCGTTTCTTCATCGGCCATGAAGACAAGACCCAGGCTCAACTGGGGCACAACATGGCGCTGGTGCAGTTCTTCCGCCAGCAGCAACATGCTTGTGATGGCCTGCTGATTGTCTTCAACGCCGCGCCCAAAGAGCAGATCGCCTTCGCGGCGCACCTGCCAGGGGTCGGACTGCCATGCCGCCAGATCGCCGGGGGGGACGACGTCCATATGGCCGAAGAGCCACAAGGTACGTTTTTCTTTGCCGGGAATGCGGGCAACAAGATTGGGGCGTTGCCCTGAAGGCACGCGGGCATCCGGGGCGTCAATGCGTAAAATGTCTGTTACCCCGCATGCTTCAAGCCATTGCGTGATAAGGGCAGCCTTGGCTTCTTCGCCGTCGCCGCCATTATCAGGCCCCAGTGCAGGGCAGGCAGTGAGGGCGCTTTGCAGGGCAACCACGCGGTCTTCGCGTCCAGCCAGGCCGCGTAACAGGGCGTCCATATCTTTGGGCATGTGTTTCCCCCCGACTTTGAAGCAACGCTGTTCTGAAAATATTCTGGCAGCAGCGGAAGCCGCTGTCACTGTGTAAAACCATGCTTGATCCAGCCGCCTTGTCAGGCAGGGCGCAAGCATTTTTCCCGTGACTGCACGCTGTTATTTCTGGCCTGCCGCAGGGCGTGTTGCCGTTTGAACGCTTACCTGTGAAATGTCTGCAACAATTCGTTTTCAATCGTTGCCGTTAAGGAACTGCAGTCGGGCTTGCGCCGTTATGCTGCTGCGTCAAGGTGATGGCGTTTAAACAAACTACCCGCTCAAAACATCTGACGGTGAACAAAACCCACCATTTGCCGCAATGCCAATGTTGGCGGCAACGCAGCGCTATGTCAATTTCTCGATGTCCGCCAGTAGCCGGGATCAAGCGTTTTACAAGATTTTCCGGCAGAAAACGCAAAGGGCTGCTCAAGCAGCCCTTTGAGAAAAATCCGCGGTATGCGCTGCCCCGGCATGATTCAAAGAAACGGAAAACGGCTCCGCGCCGCACAGGTGAACCCGTTGACGGAACAAAAGCCGAAAATCCGATGTCTTCCATCTATGTCCGAATACGGGAAAAACCCGTATCTGGTATGCTCCGCCTGCGCGGGGATGCGCATTGCCCACATGAACCGGATCTGAACGTGTCCAGATGCAAGGCCAAAGGGGCAGACGGTCTGGTCTAGCGGCCCTTGGCAGCGCGCTTGGACGCCTTGAGGGGGTTGACCTTGGCGCCAGAGCCAGTCTGGGCCTTGAGATGGGTGGCGAAGTTACAGCGGCCACCGACCCACTTTTTGGAGGGAACGGGGTAGCTGGAGCAGAACTGCTCTTCACCAAATTCACGCACGCGGTCACAGCCAGTACACTGTTCCACCACCGGCGAAAGGACAAAACCGTTAAGCACCACACCATCAGCGGTATTGGTGGCGTTTTCCAGAGCGGTCATAGCAAAACCTCCATGCGCAGAAGCGCCGTATTGCGAAATAGCGGCGGCACAGGGCCGCCGGTTCGGAATGGAGAAATATAGCCGAACATGAGGCGCTGTCAAGAGGGCAAAGGGCGGGAATTTCCCGCCGGAGGCCGAACAGGGCAGGCGGCAGCTGCTGGTGGCCTGCAAAAGCGCGGCCTATCTGGCGGTTTTTTCAGGTTATCGGCTTGCGTTCGAGCCTTATGCCCGTTCTGCCATCCCGCGAACAAAATTGCGCACCTGCACCATTTCACGGCACAGGGCCTCATAGTCAAAGCGGGTGAACTTTCCGTCCATATAAACAATTTCGCCATCAACCATTGCCATGCGGTTTTCCATTCCTGTGGCGGCGTATACGAGATGTGAAACCACATTATACATGGGCTGCATGTTGGGCGTGGTCAGGTCAAGGGCCACGCAGTCGGCGGCCTTGCCCACGGCAAGACTGCCCAGGCGCTGGTCGTGCATGGCGGCGGCTCCGCCCAAGGTGGCCATATCCAGCACGGTCTGGGCGGGCAGCAGGGTAGAATCCATGCCCGTAAGTTTGTGCAGCAGAGCGGTGCGGCCCATTTCTGTAAACATGTTCAGACGGTTGTTGCTGGCGGCTCCGTCTGTGCCCAGGGCTACGGGCATGCCGCGCTCAAGCATGGCAGGCACAGGGGCGGTTCCTGAGGCAAGTTTCATATTGGAAGAAACGTTGTGGGCCACCACAGCGCCGCTGGCAGCCAGAAAATCCAGTTCTTCCGGTGTCACGTCCACCACATGGGCAAGAGTGCAGGGGGCGTCAAGCAGGCCCATGCGGTGGCAGTATGTTGTGGGCCTGCTGCCGTGGGTGTGAAGGCATATCTGGGTTTCCTCCGCAGTTTCCGCCAGATGAAAGTGCAGGGGCAGGGCAAGCTCATAGGCAAGGTCGCGGCAGGCCGCCAGAATTTCAGGGGTGGTGGTGTACACGCTGTGCGGGTTGACCCCGATGCGCAGGCGGGGGTGGTTGGCGTATTTTTCGGCCAGGGTCCGGGTTTCATCAAGGACGGCATCCGGCCCGGAGAACGCCGCCGACGGAAAAGCAAACACAGCCTCCCCGCCCATGCAGCGCAAACCGGCCTCATCGGCGGCGGCCAGCGCGGCTTCTTCAAAAATATACATATCCACACAAGAGGTGGTGCCGGTGCGCAGCATTTCGGCATATCCCATAAGGCTGCCCAGGCGCACGATTTCAGGCGTAAGTTTTTGTTCAACAGGAAATATGCGGCTGTTGAGCCATTCCATCAAGGGCATGTCGTCTGCAAGCCCGCGCAAAAAGGTCATAGCCGCGTGGGTGTGCGCGTTGACAAGGCCCGGCAGCAACACGGACTGCCCAAGATCCACTTCACGCTCGGGCTGCCACTGCGCAGTCATTTCGCTGCGTGGCCCCAGTGCAGCCACAAGTCCGTCAAGTACGGCAAGGCTGGCGTTTTCGAGTATGTTGCGGTCTTCATCCTGCGTGACGATAAGAGCGGCGTGAACAAGGGTGTGGCAAGGACGCATGGCGACTCCTGTGGGCGTTGACAAAAAACTTCTGTATCCTCGTCGGGCCGGTAATGGCAAGGCCGGGCGTCGCATGTGGCGCTTTGCCGCGCGGCTGATACGGGCGTTTTTCCTGCTGGCATGGGGGCTTGCTGCTGGCGCGGTACAGCCTCGCAATTTGGCCAGGGATTATTTCGGCATTGGGCAAAACCGTTTTGTCATTCGGCCCGTAGTGGAAGGGCTTGCAAGATTGGACGTCAGCGTATATAGAAATTCGCTGGTATTGTGCGCAAATCGGCATAAAGGCGGCTTCGGGGCTGCCTGATAGGTACGCGCGACGTTCATACCAATGACTCAGCCACACCTTTGGAGGTGCGTTTTGTTTGAATCCGTAGCCTACGCCATGGGCACGCCCCAGGCCGGAGCCGCTCCTGCCAGCGGAACCGACATGCTTATGCAGTTCCTTCCCCTTATCGTAATGTTCGTCATCTTCTGGTTTCTGCTCATCCGTCCGCAGCAGAAGAGGGCCAAGGCTCACAAGGCCATGCTGTCCGAACTGAAGCGTGGCGACCATGTGATCACGTCCGCCGGACTGATCGGCCGCATTCTTGAAATTGATGATGAGCAGGTTCTGCTCGAAAGCGGCGAGTCAAAGCTGCGCGTTACCCGCGGCGCTATTGGCGGCCTTGTGCCCGGTAAGGGCGACAGCAAGTAGCAGCTCTGTTTTTTTGTCATGTCCGGCCCGTGAGCTGGCCTTTACCAAGGCCGGCTCAGGGGCTTTTGTCCTTAGACTGGACATGGCCTTTGCATGCGCGCGGTTTGCGCGTTTCCGCCGCTGTGGGGTTTCGTCCGGCCTGCAGCACACAAGGCTTCGGGCGAGCCGTGCCCTTCAGGGCATGATGTGCTTTAAATCTGTTGTTTGGAAGGTGAACGATGGGTCTGCGCTGGCGCCTGATCTTGGCTTCGTTGGTATTTCTGGTTTCCCTTATGTACGCGCTGCCGAGCGTGCCTGTTATCGGGCCCGCTCTGGAGCGCGTTTTGCCGTCCAGCAAGATCAATCTTGGTCTTGACCTCAAGGGCGGCATCCATCTGACGCTGGGCGTGGACGTAGCCAAGGCTGTGAGCAACTCTCTGGCTCTGGCCGGGCAGGATCTGCGGCGTATGGCTCAGGACGAAAAGATTGTTGTGCTGCGCCCCCGTGTGGTGGGCGGCACCGCTCTTGAGTTTCTTTTGCCCCGCGCCGATAACGAGGCCAAACTGCGTGAAATTCTGGCCCGTCACTTTCCGCAGCTGAGCGTGGGCCAGCCTCAGGCTGGCGAAGGCGGCCAGTTGCGCTATGTGGCCCGTTTTACGCAGGCTGAAGTTAAAAGAATTGAAGACCTGGCCCTTGACCAGGCCCTTCGCACCATCCGCAACCGCATCGACCAGTTCGGTGTGGCCGAACCCGACATCCGCAAGCAGGCAGGCAACCGCATTCAGGTGCAGCTGCCCGGTATTTCCGACCCGCGCCGTGCTGTGCAGATCATCGGCCAGACCGCGCATCTGGAGTTTCATCTGGTTCGCGAAGATGTGGACCCCGCCAAGGCCGTGCTGCCTACCGGCGTAGTGGTTCTGCCCATGTTGGAAAAGGACGCCGGACATTCCGAAGGGCGCATCGCCGTTGAACGCGACTCGATGCTTACTGGCGAAGACGTGGCCGACGCCCGCCCTGCCTTTGACAACATGAACAAGTCTTATGTGACCATGAGCTTCAACGCCCGTGGCGCGCGTATTTTTGAACGCGTGACCGGCGAAAGCGTTGGCCGCCGCATGGCCATTGTGCTGGACGGCAAGGTGTATTCTGCGCCTGTCATTCGTGAGCGCATCGGCGGCGGCAAGGCAAGTATTTCCGGCAGCTTCACCACTGCCGAGGCTCAGGACTTGGCCATTGTGCTGCGCGCGGGCTCGCTGCCCGCCCCTGTTTCCGTACTGGAAGAACGCAGCGTTGGCCCCTCCCTTGGGCAGGAAGCCATTGACAGCGGCGTGCGCGCAGCTCTTGTGGGCGCGGCTGCTGTGGTGCTCTTCATTGGTATCTATTACGGCGTCAGTGGTTTTATCGCCAACCTCATGCTTTGCTTCACCATGCTGATCGTTATGGCGGGCATGGGAGCCTTTGGGGCGACCCTGACCCTGCCCGGCATTGCAGGCATAGTGCTGACCATCGGCATGGCGGTTGACGCCAACGTGCTGATCTACGAGCGAATACGAGAAGAACTACGCCTGGGGCTCACGCCGCTGGCTGCGGTACGGGCGGGCTTTGACAGAGCCGTGGTTTCCATTACGGACGCCAACCTCACGTCCATTATCGTTACGGTCATTCTGTACCAGTTCGGCACAGGGCCCATCAGAGGCTTCGCGGTAACCCTGGGGCTGGGCATTGTTGCCTCCATGTTTACGGCCATCTTTGTTTCGCGGGCCATTTTTGAAGAATGGGCGCGCCATTGCGGTCCCAAGGGTCTGAGCATCTAGCGCGCCGGGAGGCTGTCATGAGTTTTACCTTTATCAAGCACGATACAAATATCGACTTCATTGGCAAGCGCTACTGGGTCTATGCTGTCTCGGTTCTGCTTATTCTTATAGGCATTATCTCTGCCGTTTGGGGTAATGGCCTCAAGATGGGCATCGACTTTGCCGGCGGCGTGATTGTGCAGGTGCAGTTTCAGGAGCCCGTTGCTGACGAAGCCCTGAAAAAAGGCCTGGACATCCCTGCATTGCCAGGTATCAGCACCCAGCGCTTTGGTGAGGGCGGGCGGGACTACCTGCTGCGCTTCAGCAGCGCTGAAAATGCCGATGCCACACATCTGCGCACGACGGTTATGGAAGCCCTTACGGCGACATTTCCCGGCAACACCGCAGAGATTGTGCGCCTTGAAATCGTTGGCCCCAAGGTGGGCGCGGATTTGACCAATAAAGCCCTCAGTGCGCTTTATTACGCCATTCTGCTTATTGCGGTCTACATTTCTGGCCGTTTTGAGCAGCGCTGGATGGCTGGCGCAATTATGGCCGCAGCTCTTTGGGGCGGCATTTACGTTGCCGGACTCACTGGGTTGGGCATGGGCTGGCTTGTGCTGCTGGCCCTGGGCATTACCATGGCGGTATGCTTTGTCTTGCGACTCAATTTTGCGCTAGGGGCCGTCGTGGGGCTTATACACGACGTTGCAATAACAGTGGGCCTGCTATCGCTGATGAATGTCGAAATCGACCTCAACGTTATGGCGGCCCTGATGACCTTGGTGGGCTTTTCGCTCAACGACACCATCATTATTTACGACCGCCTGCGCGAAAATCTGCGTGCCACGCCTGACCTGGACATGGCGCACCTTATCAACAAGAGCGTCAACCAGACTCTTTCGCGCACCATCCTGACCAGCGGCACCACCTTGTTGTCCACGCTGGCCCTGTACTTCCTTGGCGGCGGCGTTATTCATGACTTCGCGCTCACTATGCTTATTGGCGTAGTGGTGGGCACGGCGTCTTCCATCTACGTTTCTTCCGCCATCCTTTTGGCTCTGGGCGACACGGACTTCTATGTGCGCCTTGTGCAGAGAAAGGAACAGTACGAACGGCCCGGCGAACACGGCGTGGTGTAGCGCTACCGTTTTCAAAGACCTTTGGATGTATAAAAAGATCCCCTCATCAACTGATGAGGGGATCTTTTTTATCTGCTGCGTTGATTATGTGTGAAGTGCTTAACGTTGCAAGGTCATTTTACCTTTGAATAAGGTTCAATGTTCCGGCGTTGCGCGGGCGTGCTTCACGCTGTATGGCGTCGTGTATACCGCTCAGCTTTGCTTTCGGCAGAATCTAGAGTAGGTTAGCTTTGAAAATGTGTATTTTCAAAGTTTAATACACGCTCGTTGCGGCGTTTAATCCCGCAAATAAATAGCGGTGTTGTCTTCATCCGTAGCTTCGCGGCAGCCGTTGCCCCAAGGGCTTACGGATGGCGACAGCGATTGCATAGAAAAAACAGGGTTGCTACACATGCTGTCTTTAGGCGTAGTTTCCTTCGTCACAACGCTTAAAGCCTGCGTCGCAACGGCTGAAGCTGCGCTTACGCCTCCACGGCGGGCGTCTGCTCACGCAGCCACCTGAGCATTGCAAATTGAAATGTTCCACGTTGCGTTGTACCGCGCTGCACTCTTGTACAACGATAGTGCATTGCAACGGTGACACGCAATAGCGTCAGGCTGGTGTGCAAAGGGCAAAAGAAAAGGCCGCAATTGCTTGCGGCCTTGAATCATCTATTCAGAAGAGCTTACCAGCGGCGGGGCGCGGGACGCTTTTCTTCGGCCTGATTCACGCGCAGGGCGCGGCCTTCAAATTCCACGCCGTTCAGAGCGGCAATGGCGTTGCGGGCGTCGTCTTCGTTCATTTCCACAAAGCCAAAGCCACGGGCGCGGCCGGTTTCGCGGTCAGAAATAAGCTTAACGGAAAGGGCTTCGCCGTGAGCGGAAAAGAGATCGCGCACGCTGTCTTCGGTAGCGGACCAGGGCAGGTTGCCGACGTAAATAGAAATAGCCATTTGAGACTCCAATTTTGTTGTTATGGGTGCAGACTTTCCGCTGGAAGCCTTACCCACGTAAGTCTCTGGCAAAAAAAAATACTGGACCCAATCAGTGAAAGCACTGTACGGGGGACTGAAAAAGCTGTCAAGAGAAATGCGTGGCCCGCGACTTTAATAACCGCAGGCCAATACATTATCTGAGGCCAAAATTCCGCAGTAAACGCGCATTGCTCTTCAGTTTACTCTTTATACGCCTCAATGGACAGGCTCACTACATAATCGGCCAACTCTTTTTTATCTGGCAAATTTTGTGCGATTTCTGCGTAAAGGGGGTCGTTCCAGTCCTGCATACTTTGTATATAGCTAGGTTTTGGGGTGAGCTTGATGCGCGTAAACCCTGTTGTTTCTAGAAGCTGACTGACATCATCCACAAGAATGGCCCCTGCCACGCAACCCACCAGCGCAGAAGCCATAGTCCGGATATTCTCCGGCAGGGGTTGCAGTAGGGCCAAGTCAGAAACCGCAGCCTTGCCTCCTGGTTTCAGCACCCGGAATATTTCGCTCCAGACCTGCTGTTTGTCAGGCGAAAGATTGATGACGCAGTTGGACAAAACCACGTCTATCGTGTGGTCGGCCACAGGCAGATGCTCAATTTCGCCCAGGCGAAATTCCACATTGTCCAGCCCCGTAACCTGCAGGTAGGAGGCAATATTGTTTCTTGCCCTGGCGAGCATTTCCGGGGTCATGTCCACGCCTATGACGTGTCCTGTCGCCGTTACCCTTTCTCCTGCCTGAAAAACATCAAATCCACCGCCACTGCCAAGGTCCAGGACGGTTTGCCCTGCTTCAAGAGCAGCCAGGGCAACCGGATTGCCGCATGACAGTCCCATGTTAGCTCCTTCTGGCAGCCGAGCGAGAGTGGTTGCGTCATAGCCCAGTGATGCTGCCAGCTTGGCAGGATCGGCCTGCCCGCTGCGCTGGCTGGAGCAACACGATTTTTGCTGCCCCAAGGCTATGGCCGCATACCCGGAGCGGACAGTTTCCTTCACCTGCTGATTGGCTTTCACGTCTTTTGATTGCGACATGGCAGTGTCCTTTTGTTTTAATATTTCAAATATAGTTGAAATGTTATGGCAAAAAAAGAGAAGTCACTTGTAGCAGGGTTACTTGCAGCGGCATGAAGGCAGCACTGCGTCAGCCACCGAGCTTTGTTTGCGGTATTGTGCGCACTTTTCGGGGTGGCCTGCGCAACACTCTTCTGTCAGGTAGGCGATTGTGTCCAGCATAAGGGGAATATTGGCCCGGTAGCGCAGAAAGCGGCCTTCTTTTTCCACAGAAATAAGCCCGGTGTGCAAAAGCCCTTTGAGATGAAATGAAAGATTGGTGGCTGGTATTTGGAGATGCTTGGCAATTTCGCCAGCCACAAGGCCATCAGGAGCAAAACGTACAAGCAGTCTGAACAGCTCAAGGCGTACGCCTGAAGACAGGGCTTCAAAAAGAGTGCTGGCTTGCGTTACATCCATGCCGTGACATTTCAACTTTTATTGAAATGTGTCAATCTTTTTGTTTTCGGCGAAAAGGAATCTACAGCCGGGCAGTACTGTGTACGCGGCCCAGAGGTGGCGCTTATAAGTGGGTATAGGCGGGTAATGCCAGGAATGGACAAGGAGTGGACAGTCGAGCGCGGGTTCGGTTGTTGGGGCAAGAAACAAGGAAAGAAGTGGGGGTAGCTCGGGTTCAACTGCGGGAGGGCAAAAAGTGCGAATATGGCAGGACAGCGTGATTTTGAGAGTATGTTCTCCCAAAATGTATGTGGCTCTCGCTCTGGTGCTTACTGGTAGAAAAATAGCGGAGCTGTATTTGTGGCAGCCTTTGCCAGTAAGAGAGCAAGAGAGAGACGATGAATTGCAGTTGCGATTGTGCGGGGAAGGCTTTGCCGCCCCCCACATCATCTTCTTCGGTGGCTTCGCAGCAGAAAGTGCATTTCTGTGAAACTATGCCGGGTGCCTGCGAAAAAGAAAACACCAGTGAACAATGGCAGCAGAAAGAAATGCTGTAACCAAAGCGCCAAACATATCCAGAGGATAATGCACACCAAGGAATATTCGTGCCCACGCGGTAATGAAGCCAAGCAGAAGGATCAACACACCGGGAAAGCGCTCATTATGGCTGAAAAGCAGGGATGCGGCCATTGAGAACAGCAGCGTGCCGTGAAAGCTGGGAAAGGATGAAGTGGCTGCGTGAGAAATAAAGGCCTGGCCCAAATCAATGACAAAGGGACGGGGATTGTAATGGATTTTTCTGATCGCGTAGGCTGTAAACATAGCGAGCGCCACTGTCAGCAGCAGACGCATGACCACCACACGTTCAGTTTTTCGGCTGGCCAGGGTGAAAAAAGCGATTATGAGAGCAAGGCCAATAGGCCATTCTGCCAGAAACCGCGCAATTGCAATGAGAAAAACTGGTGAGGTTTCGTCAGCGTTCAGAATCAGAAAAAGCTGGTGATTTAAGGAATACATAATTCTTCTTTTGGGTGAATCTCTTCAGCCAGATAATTGCATCACCCCTAGGGGTGGTATTCATGAACTTGGGAGCAGTTAAACTTTTTCAAAGTGAACATGCTCTAGCCGAGCGTATGGACCGCAACCTGAAAGGATTGAAAATCCTTAGACGGCCTGATTCGCTCGGGCTGCGCAAACAATGCTTCGTGTTTATGGGCCCCTGCTCGGTTAAAGCACGGCCACCCGCGTATTCAGACCATTTGAGGGCAATGCCCGCCTTGCAGTAGGTGAACATCAGCCTTTGCAAGGCAAAAGCGTCAGTTTACAAACCTGCCTGCTCGCGCAGGTGTTCCGCTTCTTCGGGCATGCATTGCGACCGCACAGCTGATTGAACACGTTGCGAAAAGGCTTCTGCTGTATATAGCGCCATTTCGCCAGAGGTCAATCGCGCGGGCACGCAGACGGGCGCAGCTTCGGCCAGCGGAGCCGCTTCAGTCCACTCGCGCATTGTGTTCAGCGACTGGGCACAGAATACGATGCGTATCATCTGCTGCGAGTGCTTTTGCCGCAGCTCAAACGCCAGCATGCCAGCAGGGGGAATAGCGCTGTTTCCCTGTTCAGGCAACTGCCAGTTTATGCCAAGCAGTCCTCCGATGTTGGAAATATTGGTGTCGTGCCCAACAAGTACGGTCAGCCGGGCCTGATTCACACGGGAATCCACATGGGTTCCGGCCAATGCTGCCGCCATTTCATGCAGCAGGGCGCTGCCTCGCGGGCCTGCCACGGCGGGGGCACGGTTAACCAGATCAAAAATCTTGTTGTGAATGGGCAAAATTTGGCGCAGCACTGCGTCGTTGGCCTGACCCCAGGCTGGCAGCTTGTCTGGCCATTGTGCGTATTCCAGCAAAAATATTTCCGCCAGGCTGGAGGCTATGGCCAGTCCGCCCTGTAGATTGACCGCATGCTCATTGCCCTTCACTTCAATCACCCCGGGTATGTCGGCAAGGGCACAATCCGGGGGCAACTTCCACTTTTGGCAGAGCGCCGGGCTGACCGGGGCCACAAGGTCGCTGATGCGCCGCAACGGTTCTTCAAGCTCACGCGCCAGATGTTCGAGGCTTCCTCCCGCCTGCCGCAGAATGTCTTCACGTACAGATTGCGCATCAAAGGCGCATGTGCCCGCCTTGACGGGATGAAACAGAGGGTCAAGCCTGCCCTTGGACACGGCAAAGGGGGTAGAGGACAGGTGCAGGCCGTCCAGCAGCGCGCGAGCCGTGGCCTGTGTGCGTTGATCCACGTCCGCACGCACATAAACTTGCTCGGCGGTCAGATCCAGGCCAGCACGGATAAACCGTAGCCGCAGGTTTTCCCACATGGCGGATGTCAGCAAGGCTCCTCGTTTGGTCAGCAAGCCCTGCTGCACGGGCCATTGGGGCCACGTTCGTGTACTCCAGGCGGCCAGCGTTTCGCGGGATTGCGTAGGAGAACGCACGCCATGCCGGGAAAGCACGACCACACGAACAAGCTCACCCTCATCCTTCACAGACGAGGTTTCTTCACTTTTTGCCGTTGTTGTGGCGATCAGGCCGAGCGCAAGGCATAGGGAAATCAGATGCCAAAATTTGTGCATGGGCTTTTCCTCGGCTGAATTTCGGGTTTACGCTTATGGAGCCATAAATCAAGGCAAAGTCAGAATGGCTGTAGTTGCAGAATTAAAGCAGATTTTTTTAATGCGGATGGGGTGCGTCGTCTGTTGATAGGCAATTTTTGGTTCCGACGGAATTTCATACTAAGAACTGCCCCATGTTATTAATATTTGTCAATAAATTCTGAAAAATAAAGGATAGCGTGCCTTGCAAATGAAAAATACGCCAACATGCCGCAATTACATTGAATAGCTGTGCAGTGTTCATCAACGCCGCTCTGAACCTGATGGTTGTGTTGCACGGCTATGAGCTGCTGACATACATGAAGATAAAGTGATTTAACTAAAAAATTATGTGGATACAGCCGAATATATCACATGTTTTTGCAAGGTAAGTTGACATGGGCAGAAAAGTGGCGTTTTTTATATCCATACTAGACTAGGTCAACTAGATAAAGCCCAAGCAAACCAAAGTTGATTACAGAGGGCTGGCAGCGCAAATGCTGGCGGCGCAGCTGCTCGCGTTTGAAACGTATCCGCCGGATTTGGGCTGATTTCAGCTTGTTTACGCGCAGTCTGATGGCAGAGCGCGTGTATTTCGTGGGATTCTCGTCCACTATAGAATTTTTATGAGGGGAGGCCGCTGTGGCAGCGTGTAAAAAAGATGTGACAGGCGCGACCCTGCGCGGCGTCCTTAGGGTTCTTGCCCTGCTGGGAATAGGCATGTGGGCTGTGGGGGCGTCGAGCGCGGCGCAAGCGGCTGAGGTCTGGCACGTTGGCACCTGGAAGACCGCCCAGACCATCCAGCCGTTTTTGTATGAAAAGTATGCAGCATCGGCGAATCCGGGTCTGAAGGTTGATGTGCACCCCTTTACGAACCCTGCTGATCAAAAATCCGCCTTGCTTGCTGGCAGTCTGGACATGACAGGCACAACGCTGGCGCTGGCGATTCAGGCCGCCTCACGGGGGGAGCCCGTCAAGCTTGTGGCAACACTGGGCAGCAAGTGCTCGGCCCTTGTGGTGGCAAAGGACGGGCCCATACACACGGCGGCTGACCTTAAAGGAAAGCGCATCGCCTATGTGCCCGGCACCATGCACGAAATTTTGCTGCGCGAGCTTCTGCAGCGCGAAGGTATTGACCCTGACCGCGATGTTACGCTGATGCGCATTGATTTTTTTGACATGGGGACAGCCCTTGCCAAGGGCAATGTGGATGCCTTTCTTTCTGGCGAACCCTTTCCCACACAGTCTGTCATGCAGGGATTTGGGCGCATTCTGGCCTATCCTTATTACGGGGACAGCATTGGCACGATCAACAGCGGCATGCTCATGCGTGAGGATTTCATAAAAGAGCATCCAGATCAGGCCCTGCGAATGGTTGCCGCGCACAAGGCCGCCACGGAAGCTTTGGTTGCAGACAAAAAATTGTGGCTGGATACGGCTTCGGGCCTGTTTGGCGTAGACCGCGGTTTGCTTGAAGCCTCTGCCAGAAATATTGAACTGACGTGGGATATGGATGATGCGTTCATGCTGCGGCTGGCGGCCTTGGGCGCGCGCATGAAAGCCCTTGGCATCATCAAGCAGGAACCGGATTACAACAAGCTTGTAGACCGTACCTTTGTAAACGCCCTGCGCACTGACGCCGCCAAGCATGACTGACGGCAGGGAATCCCGAATCCTGCCCTGGTGCCTCCCGCTTTTTATACTGGCGGCATGGTGGGCCGCAACGGCGCTGGGCCTTGTTTCAGAGTGGTTGCTTCCGTCACCTGTGGAAGTTGCCCGTACCATTTTTACCTATATGGCGGGGGACCACGGATCGGCCTACGGCGGGCGCTTCTGGGGTGACGCCGCTGCAAGCCTGTGGCGTGTGGCCTGCGGCTATACGCTGGCTGTCGTACCCGGTTTGCTTCTGGGGTTGTGGTCGGGCAGAAGCTCCACGGTATCGCGCCTGCTGTCTTCATCCATCAATGGGGTGAAGTCCGTTCCGGGTATAAGCTGGCTGCCTCTGGCCCTTATATGGCTTGGAGTGGGATTTATGACTACCGTCAGTCTTATCGCACTGGCGGGATTTTTTCCGGTGTATTTCAGCGCGGCTGCCGCTGCGGCGTCAGTGCCGCAAAATCTGATCAACGCGGGGCGCATGCTCGGATACTCGCGCCCGAAGCTCTTTACAGGGGTTATTTTGCCGTGGGCCATGCCGCAGGTATGCGCAGGCTTGCGGGTGGCGCTTGGGATGAGCTTTGCCTATCTGGTGCTGGGAGAGCTTACCGGCGTGCCTGATGGCCTGGGCGCACTGATTATGGACGCGCGCATGAATGGCCGGGTGGACGTGCTGCTGAGCGGGATTGTGCTTATAGCCGTGCTTGGTGCTGTTTGTGATGCCTTGCTTGTTCGGGTTTTATCGCGGCTGCCGGGTGTTGTGCGATGAAAGGATACTTCATTTGCCAGGGGCTGCAAAAAAGTTACGGCCAGCATGTGGTGCTGCCCGGTGTTGATATGGCTCTTGCGCAAGGGTCTATAACGGCGCTTATCGGGGCCAGCGGTTGCGGAAAAAGCACTTTTTTGCAACTGGCGGCAGGGTTTATACCCCTGGATGCCGGGAGCATGCTTCTTGACGGGAGGCCGTGCAACGGACCGGGGCCGGGCAGGGTGATGGTATTTCAAGAGGACGCGCTGTTTCCCTGGCTAAACGTGCAGGAAAACGTGGAGTTGGGATTGAAGATCGGGTGCGTTGCGCTTGAGCTTAGGAAAGAGCGCGTGCGGGAAATGCTGGCGCTGGTGGGGCTTGAGGCCTGGGAAAAATCGCTGCCGTCGGCACTTTCTGGCGGCATGCGGCAGCGCGTGGCTCTGGCGCGAGCTCTTGTGCTGCGCCCAAAGCTTCTGCTTCTTGATGAACCCTTTGCCGCGCTGGACGCCATTACCCGCGCTCGCATGCAGCGCCTGCTGGCAGAACTGCAACTTCAAACAGGCGTTACGGTTCTTCTGGTGACGCACGACGTTTCAGAAGCCTGCTTGCTGGCGGATTCCATACACCTTATGGGCACAGGCCTTGGCATTGTCGCAACTTGGACTGTTGATGTTCCGCGCCCCAGGCATCCCGACAATACGGATTTTGCGCAGATGAAAGCGGAGATGCGCGCGCAATTGGAAGCAGTTATGTGAGCGTATGGGCGCTTATGGTTTTTTGATTACGCGTGACGCTGCCTAAGGGTGCGAGCGAGTAACACTGCCGGAGACGCTGCCGGATGGCGCGAATGAATCTGTCGAATGACAACTTTGAAATGTAATGCATTTCAAAGTTAATCTGCTTTAGAGCCGATGAATTTTGAGGCAATGCGGTGTTAACGCCGTTGCCTATGGGAATCACCCCTCATGGCATGATATGCTATGTAGTATGCTGAAAGTAAAATGATAATTTTTTTGAAGAGCGGCAAGGTAAAGGAGATTCTTTGGAAAGGGGGTTCCTTCATCGCAAAATATTTGAGAATGGAAAGATTTTGAAATTGCAAAGTCCGCCAAGGCATTTCTGCTTTGACGGACTCTACTGATTGTCTTGGTGGGCCCACCAGGATTTGAACCTGGGACAGGCCGGTTATGAGCCGGAAGCTCTACCAACTGAGCTATAGGCCCCAAGGAGAGGAACTATAGACGCAAGTTCTTTGGCGGTCAAGTCAACAGGGCAGTGCTGGCAGATTTTCATAACATTGCCGCCGAGCTAGGGGCTGTTTTCAAACAATTCTTTTGTCCAATTGGCTGCGTCAAAAGGCTATTTTTTACTCCCGGCATGTACCGCAAAAGTACACTCCTTTCGTAAAAACCCCTTTTTTCTTGCCCTTGCGCAAAATCGTTTATTTAGCATCAGCCCCTGGAGCAGACCAACTTTGAAATGCTTCGCACTTCAAAATTATCATTACATGGCGTTGCCGGTTTCCAGCAGGCCGATCTGCTCGTCCATAGCCTTCTTCAAAGGCAGGGGCAGGCCCATAATATCCACGTTAAGGAAGCCCCGCACAATGGTGGAGGCGGCTTCATCTTCATCCAGACCGCGTGCCATGAGGTATTCAATTTCTTCTTGGGCGATCTTGCCCACGGCTGCTTCGTGTGACAGTTCCACGCCGTCCTGATTGCTGTCCAGCTCAGGAATGGCATGTATGCGCCCGCCGCCCAGTATAAGGCCCTTGCATTCAAGGTGGCCCCTGGCAGGAGCGGCGGAAGCGCCGATGAATCCCCGGTTGATGATGGTGCCGCCCGTGGTGAGCGTGCGTGAAATGACCTCGCCGCGCGTGTCAGGAGCGTTGAGTTCAATGCGGTTGCCGCAGTCCACATATGAGCCTGTGGGCGCAACGATAACGGAATTGAAGCGGGCCACCGCGCCTTGCCCCTGCAACTTCATAGTGGGGTACATCTGCAGGTCGGCTACGGGCTTGAGCAGAATATAGTTGTTCTGAAACTCGCCCCCGGCTTCAACAATGCCCGCAGAGCGGGGTCGCACCGTTGTGCTTGTGCCCCAGTTGTGGATCATCGTGAAGGTGAGCTTGCCGCCTTTTTCCACATAGTATTCGGTAATGCCGAGGTGGGCGGTGTCGTTGGCGTCGTGGGCCGTGGCGCAGCCGCCCAGAATATGCATCTCCGCGCCTTCTTCAACGATGACGATATTGTGGATGCTCTGGCCTGCGCCGTGTCCCTTGATGAACATGCAGGACTGCACGGGCTGGGTGATCTTGGCCCCCTTGCGGGCGCGCACAAAGTACCCGCCATTGCAGTGCTCGCGCGTGAGTTGGGTGAACTCGTCCTTGTCAGGATCAATCAGTTTCCAGAAATACTGGGGCAGCCCGTCAAACTTTTTGAGCGCGGTGCGAATGTCCATAAGGTCAAGACCTTCATGCTTGGTCTCGCAATGCACACCCGCATGATTGAGCTGCATGAACGCGCCGCTGACCGAGCGGTCGTTCACGTCGATGCCAGCCAGCACAAGGCGTTCTCTGTCTTGCGCTGGCAGGTTGGCAAGGTCTTCGATGGGCGCGGCCCCTTCGTTGCCACTGAAACTGTAGCGGGAAAGATTTACAGTGCTCATTTAAGAGGAGCCTCCGCAATTTGACCGAACATGTCGCCAGCCAGGCAGCGCAGGCATTCCTGGTAGCCGTGGCTGGCTATGTGTTCCAGAATTTCACGCGGTCCGGCTTCACAGCAGAGTTTGCCGTTGTACATGACCTGCCCCCTGTGGGCGTTGACGTATTCCAGAATATGCCCGGTGTGGGTAATGATGAGGCCGCTGGTGCCGCGTGCTTTTTCACGCTGCCGCAGCGTGGCGCAACATCGTTCAGGCATGCCATCCAGCAGGCCGCGCACGGTCTGGCCCACAAGGGCCATATTTTCAAGGTCAACGCCTGATTCCGGTTCGTCGAAAAGCAGCAGGTCGGGCTGTTGGGCCATGAGCTGCAAAAGTTCGGAGCGTTTGATTTCGCCGCCGGAGAAACCAGCGTTGACGTCCCGGTTCAGAAAACTGTCAAAGTGCACCTTGCGGGCCATGCCTTCCACATCCATTTTACGCCCGCGCCCGCACAGTTCCACAAGCTTGCCTGTGGGCAGGCCGTGGATGGTGGGGGGACGCTGAAAAGACATGCCAAGCCCCAGGCGCGCCCGTTCATACATGGGCGCATTGGTAATATCCGTACCCTTGAAAATGATTTGCCCCTGAGTGACGGCATAGCCAGAAAAACCCATAAGGGTCATAAGCAGGGTGGTTTTGCCCGAACCGTTGGGCCCGAAAAGTATGAACGTTTCACCGGATTTGATGTGCAGATCTATGCCCTTGAGCACTGGCGTGCCCTTGACCTCCACATGCAGGTCGTGAATTTCAAGCATCGTTGTCTCCGGTTTCACCAAGATATTCCATCACATCGTAATGCACATGATCCAGAATGTGGGTCAGCTTGGAGACGCAGTCGTCCCCCACGGCCTTTGCCAGCAGGTCAACGATGAAGGCAGCCCTTTTGGCATTGACCAAAGCGTCATAGCCCGGGTCAGCGCTGTAAGGTATGGCGCTTATGCTGTCGCTGAAAGCTTGCAGCGTTTCATTGCTGAGGTTTTTGATGGGCTGGGGTTCGTCATCAATATGGGCGATGTCATCCCGCAGTTCCAGCATGACCGGCTTGCCATGCATATAGGCAATGCACACTTTCATGGTATTCCCCTTGGTTTTACAGATGCCGCATAGTGGCAAACTTGTTAGCCTGTGTCCAGAGGGTACGGCCGCGATACAGGGTAGGGGAACGCCAGCCCTTGCGGTGCGGCGGCGTACTGGCTACCATAAAAAAAGACCGTATGGAGGTATCCATGTATGTGATTACCGGCGGCGCTGGTTTTTTGGGCAGCGCACTTTTGTGGCAACTCAACTGCATGAATATTGAAGATATTGTGGTTGTGGACAATCTGGCCCACAGCGACAAATGGCGTAATCTCGTCAAGCGGCGCTATGTGGACTACCTGCACAGAGATCGGTTTTATGATCTCATGCAGCGCGACGCCCTGCCCTGGAAGATCAGCGGTGTTGTGCACCTTGGCGCCTGTTCCGCCACCACGGAAAAGAATGCGGACTTTTTGATGGAAAACAATTTCCACTACAGCCGCGATCTGTGCCGTTACGCGCTGGACAAGGGCGCGCGCGTCATCAATGCCAGCTCTGCCGCCACCTATGGCGACGGTTCCCTTGGTTTCAGCGATGCAGAAGCGCTTGTGCCGCAGCTGCGGCCTTTGAACATGTATGGCTATTCCAAACAGCTTTTCGACCTTTGGCTTTTGCGCGAGGGTCTGCAAACCGAGGTGGCCAGCTTGAAGTTTTTCAATGTTTACGGCCCCAATGAATATCACAAGGGCGACATGCAAAGTGTGGCTGCCAAGGCCCACAAGCAGATCCGCGCTGAAGGCAGCATAAATCTGTTCAAATCCGACAGGCCCGACATGGCGGACGGCGAACAGAGCCGCGACTTTGTCTATGTTAAAGACTGCACGGCCCTGATGGCCTGGCTGCTGGAACGGCATGACGTTTGCGGCATACACAATGTGGGTACAGGCACGGCCCGCAGTTTCAATGCGCTTGCCCAGTCCGTGTTCGCAGCCCTTGAGCTGCCCTGCCGCATAAATTACGTGGACATGCCTGCATCGCTTCAAGGCCGCTACCAGCACTTTACGCAAGCGGATATGGGCTGGCTTGAGCGCGCGGACTGCCCCCTTGCCTTTGCTTCGCTTGAGGAAGGCATTGCCGACTATGTGCGCGGCTATCTTGAAATGGACGATGCGTATTTGTAGGGCGGGCGTTAATTGTTTGCTGCGTGTTCTGAGCAGAATCAGACCAAGCGCCAGCGGAAAAGCCTATCGTATAGTTATTTGAGACAGTGTGATACTCGAAAGACACTGTTTGCTCCCCTCGTTTCCAATAGGGATACTCCTGCAACCTTGCTGCAATAATAAAGGTTTTAGGGGGAGGGTGTGTGGGGGAAGGACCTTTTTGCAAAAGGGTCCTTCCCCCACAAAGCAGTTCAACATAAAAGTTTAACGACACTATTCCTGGCTGGGCAAAGGCCATTTATAAAAACTGAGAACATCAGTTCACGGGGTACAGGGGCGGCCTTCTTGCGAAGAGAGAGCGGCGAGATTCAGGGCATTGCCTCGAACCCCGCCGCTTGTTCTGGAATGTCCTGTGGACAGGATTAACGCACCAGCCCGGCCTTGACCGCGAAGGGATCCCAGGACGGGTCACGGTGCGCGTCGTACTCTGTGATCTGTTCCAGCCAATCGCTCAAAGGCTGGCCATACAGACGGGATATGACCGCCAGGGTCATATCCATCCCGGCAGAAACACCGGAAGAGCTGACCACGGCGCCGTCATCTACCCAGCGCGCCTGTTTGATCCAGTTCACCTTGGGGCCAGGCTCCGTAGAAGCCTTGAAGGCCATTTTGTTTGTTGTGGCAGGTCTGCCGTCCAGAATGCCCGCTGCGGCCAAAAGCGACGCGCCGTTACACACGGACATGACCACCTTCGTCTTGGTTGCCTGGTCGCGTAGCCAGTCCAGAGTCGCAGTGTCGCCAACCAGAGGCACTGCCCCGCTGCCGCCTGGCACCAGCAGATAATCCAGCTTGGGCGAGTCGGCATAGCTGTAGTCGGCTACGGTCTTCGGTCCCTGATTTGAGGGAATTTCTCCCCGTGTGGCCGCGATGGTCACCAGCCGTACGCCTGCGCGTTTTTCTTCGCCACCCCAGAAACGGGCCGGGGCGTGCTTGAGGCTGCCCCACATTTCCATCGGGCCGTAGGCGTCCAGCATCTCGAAGCCGGGGAAGATGAGAACCCCAACGGTTATCTGCCTGGAAACCTGGGCTGGGTGGACCTCATACATGACCTGCTCCTCTGATTGGGGTGATTGCACTTGCGCCGGAACGGAGAGGGCGGATGCGAGCAGCATGAACGCGAGAGCAAGACATTGCAAAGAGATATATTTCATATGTTTCTCCTAAGTGTTAACGCCATGCACCGGAACGGAATCTGTTCCGGTACTGGCCGGGGGTGATGCCGAAGCGGCGCGAAAATGTCAGGCGGAAGTGCTCACCGGACTGGAAACCACACTCCCGGGCGATGGTTTCCAGTGCCTGCGTTGTTTCCTCCAGGCGTTTCACAGCTGCTTCAAGGCGGATATTTTCAATGAAATGGGCCGGAGTTACGCCTGTTTCGCGTTTGAAGACCCTGGCGAAGTTGCGCGGGCTCATAGCCGCGTGTCTGGCGATGTCCTCGTTGCACAGCGGGCGCTGATGGTTGTCGCGCAGCCATTGGATCGTCGAGGCCAGTGTGCCGCCCTCGTGAATCTGCGCCAGAAGGGTTGTGCTGAACTGCGATTGTCCACCCGGACGCTTGAGATAGAGCACCAGCACTCTCGCCACGTTCAGCGCCAGATCGCGGCCAAAGTCCTCCTCCAGCAGGGCTAATGCCAAATCAATGCCCGCCGTCACCCCGGCCGAGGTATAGACGGAGCCGTCCTTCACATGCAGGGCGTCAGCCTGGACATCAATATTTGGAGAAAAGGTGCGTAATTCCTCAAGCATGAGCCAGTGGGTGGTGGCCTGGCGGCCTTCCAGCAGCCCTGCGCGCGCCAGGATGAAGGCTCCGGAGCAGATGGAGCAAACGCGCCGCACAAGGGGCGCAGCTTCGCGCAGCCAGTCCACCAGCGCCTGCGGAGCCTGCTTCGCCACGGGGCCGCCAGCCACCAGCAAGGTATCAATGCCGCTGTGCTGTCCCAATGCGGTATCAGTCAGCAGACGGATGCCGGAGGCGGTCCGCACCACCGCGTCACTGCTCTCGCCCGCGACCTGGATGCGGTAAAGCGGTTCCGCGCCGCCGGACTGAGCATGCAGATCGTTGGCTGCGGAAAACACGCTCAAGGGGCCCGTGATATCGAGGATTTCCGCACCGTCATGGACAGCCATGACGACGAGGCGTGGGGCAGTTGAACAACCTTCGGTGGGGCATTGCTCGCATTTCATGGTCGTACCCTAGGCTAGAGCACGATATGGCACAATGACATAAATAGTGATATTCCTGCCAATATGCCCCCTGTCTGCTTGTAGGGTCCAAGTGGAGCCAGTCTTTGGCAGGGGCGAGGCAATGCCTGGAATCTCGTCGCCCTCTCGTCACGAGAAGGTTCGCCCCTGCACCCCGCGAGCCGGGTGCAATATTTCAATCGGTTGTTCTCCCTCTCCCGGTTTGTTGCTGCCTGATAACTCCAGCTTTGCCGACCTGGGGGAGGGGGAACAAACTGATGAAATATTACATCCGGGCAATGGCTCTAAAGCTTTAAAACAGATTCCTCTCCACAGGCGTATGGCCGTGCTTTTCAGCAGTACTTGCATTGCCGCCGCCGTTGGCGACGACAAACAAAAAAGCCCGGCGCGTTGTGTACGCGCCGGGCTTTTGGCATGCTTTTATGAACAGGTTATTCTGCCACGTCTTCTTCGGCAGCGGCGGCTTGCGAATCTTCGCCGTCCAGGCCCAGGCGGGCCAGCCGTGCGGCTTCCTGCTTGCGTTCGCGCGTACCCAGAGGTTTACGCGATTCAAAGTCCTCACTGCGCTGCTGCTGGCGCGCAAAGACCAGAAAGCCCGTATGGGCGTTCATGCGGTCTTCGGGGCGCAGACGGTCAGCCACGGGCTTCCAGCGGCGGATGAGAATTTCGCACACTTCCACATCCGCGAAGGGGCCGCGTTCAAGGCCGAGCAGAAGCTTGCTGACCTGATCCACTGTGGGCAGCAGAAAGCCGAAGCTTGCGCCGGGGCGCACGGCGGCAACCGCGTGGTCCAGGTATTCCCAGGGGGTGCGCACGTCGAGAAAAAGGGCGTCCGCGCCGGTGACGGCAAAGCCTTCGGCCACGTCGCGGTTGTGCAGTTCCACGTTTTCGCCCACGCCTGCCCACTCGAGATTGCGGCGGGCCAGGGCCATGAACTCTTCACGGGCCTCGTGGCTGACAACGCGCCCGGTGGGGCCGCAGAACCAGGAAAGCCCGGTGGTCAGGCCGCCAGAACCACAGCCAGCCTCAATGATGGTACGGCCCGGTCCGGCGCCAAGGCGCAGACAGATGTAGGCAATATCCTTGGGGTAGATAATCTGCGTCTGGCGCTTGAGGGTTTTGAGCCTGTCGTACAGGGTGGCTTCCATGATCTGAATGGGCACCTGCTGATTGGTGTAGGCCACGCTGCCGAAATCGCAGCAGGTCACATCAGAGGCCAGCAGGGTGCCGTCGTTGCTGTGCCAGTTGTGCTCCTCCATCAGGCGCTTGGTATAGCGGCGACCCTTGGGCGTCACATAAACAACAAGAGAACCATAGGGAATCATGTATTTCCTTTGTGTTGCGGCGCTGGCGCGCCGTAGCGTGAAAAGGGGCCGGTTGTCCGGCCCCTGGTGGTCAGGATCAGGCCAAAAATCAGAACATCTGGCGCATGAGGTCTTCGCCGCCCTGCGAGGTGTCGACCATGCTGTCGTCCTCGGTTGTGGCAGACGTGGCCGAAGCGCCCTCAATGGGCATGTCGGAGCGGAAGGCAAGGCCGTCCCGCATGACTATGCCTTCCGGCATCGCAAAATCGTCTGCGGGGTAGCGTTCTTCCACTTCCACACGATAGGCGCGGAAAATGGGAGCCGCCGTGCGTCCGCCCTGTTCCAGACGGCCAAGGCTCTGCAACTGGTCGTAACCCACATAGATGCCCGTGACCAGATGGGGAGAAAAGCCCACAAACCAGGCATCGTGCTCTTCGTTGGTTGTACCGGTTTTGCCCGCGATGTTGTAGCCCGGAACCTTGGCGCGGCCACCCGTGCCCGCGTTGACCACCTGTTTGAGCAGGGTAGCCATAATGAAGGCATTTTGCGGGCTGAGCGCCTGCCATTGTTCCACGTCCTGGCGATAGAGCACGCGCCCCTTGGGGTCGGTAATGGACGTGATGATGCGCGGGCGCACGCCAAGGCCCTTGTTGGCAAAAGCTGCATAGGCCTGGGTGAGATTGAGGGGAGAAACCGCCACAGCGCCAAGGCTGACCGAAAGTTCCTGCGGGAAGTGGGGTTCAAGCCCCAGAGCTTTGGCCCGCTGAATAACGTTGGCTATGCCCACCTGCTGGGCGATGCGCACCGTACATGTATTGCGCGAAAGCGCCAGTGCGGTGTGCAGCGGCAGTTCGCCCTTGTAGTTCTTTTCGTAGTTGGAGGGCCGCCATACTTCATTGGTATAGGGGTTCACATACACAAAGGGCGCGTCCAGCACTGTGGAAAGAGCGGTAAAGCCCATATCCAGAGCTGTGGAATAGACCACGGGCTTGAAGCTGGAGCCGGGCTGACGGCGCGCCTGCGTTGCGCGGTTGAAGTGGCTGTCGCCAAACTGGTAGCCGCCGATAAGGGCCACCACGTCGCCGTTTTCAGCCTCCACCGATGCGATCGCGCCCTGCACTGCGGGCTCTTGCTGCAAAATCAATGAGATGGGCGTGCCTTTTTTAACCGTGGCAGGGTCAAAGGGCAGGGTTTTCTTTTCCTTGCGGCCCTTGGCTCCTGTTTCAGTTACGGTGACTTCAGCGGCGGAAACCCAGATAAGGTCGCCAGGGCTGACCACAAGTTTGGCGTCTTTAACGGCAGGAGCATAAATGCCTGCCACCTTGGGGTTGGGCTTGCGCGCCCAGGACATGTCAGCCACGGAAACAATACCCGTGTATCCCTGACCCAGGCTTACGCGGGCTTCCTTGGCGTCTGCCTGCGTGACCAGAGCCTTGACCCAGTTGTTTCCGGCAAGATCCAGCGGGCTGAAAGTTTTTTGATTAAAAGCCTTCTGCTTTTCAGCATCCAGCTTTTCCAGCGGGCCACGCCAGCCCTGGCGCTTGTCCAGTTCTTCCAGGCCCTGCCGCAAGGCAGCCCCGGCGGCGTACTGATGGGCCGGGTCCATAGACGTGCGCACGGTAAGACCCGCGTCATATACATAGTCCACGCCGGACTTGTCGGTCTCTATGCCAAGCGCCTTGAGGTTCTGCTCTGTAAAAAATTCGATGAGCAAACGGCGGGTTTCTTCAAGGTACCATAAGGCCGCGCCGCCCATGCCGTCGGGCATGCTCCAGTAGACGAGGGGTTCGGCAGCGGCTTTTTCGTATTCTTCTGCCGTGATCCATTTGAGGTCGCGTAAACGGCCAAGCACATACATCTGGCGGGTTTTCGCCTCTTCCGGCCTGCGGAAGGGATTGTATGTGCTGGGGGCCTTGGGCAGGCCTGCGATAACCGCGCTTTCAGCCAGGGTAATATCCGAAGCGTGCTTGCCAAAGTAGGTGCGCGCGGCGGCTTCCACGCCATAGGCATGTTCGCCAAGATATATCTGGTTCAGATAGATGGTGAGGATCTGGTCCTTGTTATAGGTTTTCTCCAGATCGTAAGCCAGAATGGCTTCTTTCATCTTGCGGGTATAGCTGCGCTCGGACGTCAGCAAGAGTTGCTTGATAAGCTGTTGGGTGATGGTACTGCCGCCTTCGCCCTGGCGTCCCTTGCGAAAGTTGTTGATGGCCGCGCGCAGGATGGCCGTGGGGTCCACGCCCATGTGGCGGTAAAATGCGTCGTCTTCCGCAGCCAGAAAGGCCATGGGCAGAAAGCGCGACATCTCTTTGAGACCGATGACATAGCGCTTTTCGTGAAACAAGGTGCCCAGTGTGGAGCCGTCGCGCGCCAGAATGACAGTGGCTTGCGGCTGCTTGTATTCGGCAATGCGGTTAATGTCAGGCAGGTCGCGTGAGGCCCAGTAAAACAGCATGGCCACGGCGCTTCCGCCAAGGATGCCGCATACTATTATAATACCAATCAGCCAGAGAGTGATTTTTTTCAATGACAGACGAATTTTCATGGCAGGGCGATACCGTTTTTTTGCTGCGGCGTAAAGTACACGCCTAAAGCCCCGTGTGTAGCGGGCTGCGAAACGCGCAGACAGGGTATGGATTTGAAACAGGCAGGGGTGTGGGTGAAATTACAAAAAACTGTAAAATAAAAAAATGTTGTTTTTTCAAAAAAAATAAAAAGCGGAAGGTTTCCCTTCCGCTTTTTTTCCGAATTTCGCGGCTCGGACTACACGCAGCCGGTGGGCTTGGGCAGGCCAGCCATTTTGCAGGCGCCTTTACCGGGGCCGGAGGGGAAGAGTTCGTACACTTCCTTCAGCTTGTATCCGGTGTTCTTGGACAGAATGCGGACCATGGGGGCGATGCCGTTCTTCTTGTAGTAATCCTGCAGGAAGTCGAGAATCTTCTGGTGGTCACCAGTGATTTCGGAGATGCCTTCGGATTCCTTCACATAGTCCATCCATTCGGGGCACCAGTCGTCAAAACGCAGAAGGAAGCCGTCTTCGTCAACTTCAAAGCTTTTACCTTTATAGGTGATCTCAGCCATGCGTGTGTCCTCCTTGGACAGGTAGTACTCAACCTCGCCGGAACAACATGCTCCTGGCGCAGCCAACCGGGGTTACCCGGCCGAATTCCTCCAATGGGGCGCGAAAGCGTAATGCAATCACAACGAATGCCTTTATGCCATAAAAAAAATTTGATGGCAAGCCCTGACGGCTTTTTTTGACATGCCCCACTATTCTAGTCGAAATTTTTTATTAGCAATTTCAGTGGGATGATGTAATCCCGATTGGTCTGCTCAACCATTCTGATGGATGCAATACAGCACTCTGCCAAGCTTTGCAACTTCTTCCATAAGGCGGTTCTCGGCACTTTTGTTTTCAAGTTCGCGCACGCGTATAAAGATGTGGCGATTCCCATCATCGTTACTGACGGTCAGTACTGACAAAAGGCGTGCATTATGGGCGCGCAACAGGTCAAAGAGGGGGCGGGCAGTGCCCGGCAGATCGGGCAGTTCAATGGCGAACTGCAGCCCGCCAAGGCGTGCGCCGGTAATGTCTACAAGCGCCTTGAACACGTCGTGGTCAGAAATGATGCCAACCAGCTTTCCGTTTTCTTCAACCACGGGCAAGCCGCCAACCTTGTTGTCGAGCATCAGC
Source organism: Desulfovibrio intestinalis (assembly GCF_014202345.1). Lineage (NCBI taxonomy): Bacteria > Pseudomonadati > Thermodesulfobacteriota > Desulfovibrionia > Desulfovibrionales > Desulfovibrionaceae > Desulfovibrio > Desulfovibrio intestinalis. The sequence continues at coordinate 57,365 of NZ_JACHGO010000008.1, read as the reverse complement.
AGGGCAGCCTGTTCAACCGTATCGGACGGTTTGACGGTCAAAGGGTTAGCCGTCATAATGTTCTTGGCCTTTAATTCGGCCAGCAGGTAATGCATTTCGTACATGTCGAGCGTGGTAGCCTTGGAGGGAGAGGCGTCACGCACGTCACGGTCGGAAATAATGCCAACGACGCGTCCCTTGTCGTCAAGAACGGGCAAACGGCGGACATGATGGTCCTTCATCAGTTTGCCAACCTTGAGCAGAGACGTCTCCGGGGTGACGCTTACAACATCGGTGGTCATCCAGTTCTGAACAGGCATGCTTCCCTCCGGCTTTCGATGCGGTTTGGTGTTTGGCCGCATAATTGAACGGCCTTTTTCTGTTTATACAACAACAAACGGATGCTGCACAAGTGTGTGGCCGGGCATTCCCGGCATACGGAGCAGCGATTTGCGGGTGCGTATGGAAGTGTATCTGGATTGCGGCGGCGGCATCAGCGGGGATATGACGCTGGCGGCTTTGGCTCATTTGGGTGTGGATTTTTTTCCGTTGACGGCAGCCTTGGAAAAAGCGGGCGTGGCCTGCGAAATTGAGCTACGTGAAGAGATCAGGGCGGCTGGCCCCGGGCGGCACATTGATGTCCGCTGGAGGCAGGATGAACAGCCGTTGCGCCACCCTGCGGATATAGCAGCTATTTTTAACGCTGTGGATGTGCCGGGTACTGTGCGCGACCGTGCCTTGTCCGTTCTTGAGGCTTTGACTCTGGCTGAGGCGTATGCGCATCAGATACAGCCGGAAGAGGTGCATTTTCACGAAGTGGGGGCCGTTGATACCCTGGTGGACATTTTGGGCGTGTGCTACGGCCTGGAACAGCTGGGTGTGCAGCGCATTACTTCGTCGTTTCTGCCCTGGTTTTCGGGCAGCATAGAATGCGCGCACGGCCGTATTCCCCTGCCAGCGCCTGCTACAGCGTGGCTTTTGCGCAACAAGCCCGTGTACGCCACAGACGCGCGTGAAGAGCTGATTACCCCCACCGGGGCGGCCCTGCTGCATGCCCTGGTTGACGAATTTACTGGCGCTCCCTGCGGTACGTTTGCTGCTATGGGAACAGGCTATGGCTCGCGCCCTGCTGCATCCGGCCTGCGCATGTGGCTGCTGGATGCGTCCTCTCGTGTGGACCACCAACTCGGCGGGCGTGAGCTCGTCAGCCAGCTTGAAACCCACCTCGATCACCTCACGGGAGAGGAGCTGGGGCAGGCGCTTACTGCGCTGGCCGACATACCTGAAGTGCTGGACGTCTTGTGGCTGCCGGGCATTGGCAAGAAAAGCCGTCCATCAGGATTGCTGCGTGTGCTGTGCCTGACGGATCATGAGGGCGTGGCAGAACAGGCGGTACTGCGCCACACGCATACCCTGGGGATACGTCTTCAGAGGCTGGAGCGGCTTGTGTCGCCCCGCTGTGCGGTAACCGCCCGCGTTACGGGACGTGACATGCCTGCCAAACGTTATGAGATTGAAGGCCGCAGCTATGTGCGCCCCGAAGCCGATGCTGTGGGCCGGGCTGCGCAGGAAGACGGTCTGGGCGCGCCTGCGTTGCGTCTGATCCCAGACTAGGGGGCAGCCTCTAAATAATTCTTTGGTCCCACTGGTTAAGGCCAAAGGCTCTTTTTCGAAAAAAATGCACACTTACGGTGTATTTCTTTCGTGAAAAAGCCTTTTGGCGCGCTCTTGGCGCAAAATCGTCGTGGTATGCCTGAACGGTGGGGTATCGGACGGTGGATAAAAATCTTCGCCAGACAGCGGTTTTTTTAAGAAATTTTAAAAAAAAGAGTAATATTTTCAATATGAAGCCGGGTAAGTTGTAAAGACCTCTTGCGTCCGGGAACGCATAGGCATATGGAAGCTCAGGGCTGTGCGCCCTTTAAGGAGGATACCATTATGACCATGCAATATCTCTGGCGGCCTTTGGGTCTGTGTACCCTTGCCGCGGCCCTGTGGATCGGCGTTCCGACCCAGGCCAATGCAGACGCTTCGGACATGGGACAGGGCATGATGCTCGTGGCCCGCAATGATCAGCAGCAGTATGGCAACAAGGGCCAGGGTGCTGACGCCCAGTATCACCGTGACGGCAAGGCCGCCAAGGTCAAGAACAACGGCAAGAATGCTCCCAGAAAAGACGTCAAAGGCAATGCCAACGGCAAACATGACGTCAAAAAGAACGGCAAGAGTGCCAAGGCCGCTCACCCTGGCGCCAAGGGCCAGCCCGGCGACAAGATGAGCCGTCCCAATGGCAAAAATGCCAAGGGCGACAAAGCCGCTCACCCCAAGGACAACCGCTCAGGCAAACGCCCTGAGGCCCAGCGCCGTGCCCCGCAGCACGTCGAAGGTGACGTTAACAACTAAGGTCCGGTGAACTGCCCGGCGGGTCGATGGTTCAGCAGGGCAGAACTCCACGGCTGCAATCCCTGACGTGTCCCCCCACAAAAAAGCATGGTTTGTCAGCAATAAGGCATTTTATTAATAAAAATGGTAAAATGCACGGCGGCCAGTAGACCGAGCCGTCTGCCGCATAGCGGCATGGATTCTGCCAGAAATACGGTTTCCGGCAGGATGCCAATATTGAAATGATCAAATTAAGCCCCACAGGCAGCAGCCTGCGGGGCTTTTATACATAAGAATTCTGTCAGTCGGCGGTCGTCAGCGTGGGGGAGAAGGCCCTTTTGCAAAAGGATCCCTTCTCCGCAGCGCATTTCAAAAAAATACTCTAGGCGGCGGCAGCGTTTTTGACGTTGCTCCTGTGGAAGAAGAAGGCGATTATGGCTGCCATAATGTTGGAGCAGCACAAAAAGCCAAAGGCCACGTTGTAGTTCTGCACGCCGTCAGCAGCGGTAGTGATGAGCACGCCCACGATAATGGGAGCCAGAAAGCCTGCCAGCTGTCCCGCTGTGTTAACGATGCCCATGGCCCGGCCCGCGATTTCCTTGGGCACTTCCATCATGGGCAGGCTGAAGACCGAAGCTACGCAGCAGAAGCAGAAATAGCCCGCAATGATGTTGAAGATCATAAGGTTGGTCACACTTTCAGCCGTGAACATGAGGTAGAGGAAAAGCGCCATACACAGCTGGGTGACGATAACATAATGGAAGCGGTGCTTTTTCAGGGCGCCGTCCATAAGGTAGCCGGAAACAATAGCACCGATAAAGCCTGCGAAAAATGGCAGGGATGCGGCTATGCCCATTTGCCCCATGGCCAGCCCGCGGCTTTTGACAAGGTAGGTGGGCAGCCAGGACATGTAGCCCCAGGCCACCGTATTGCTGAAGAAAAGCAAAAGAAACGATTTCCAGACTACAGGTGTGGACAATACCTGCATGAAGGTCAGATTTTTCTGCTCCACGCCGGATGCGGAAGGTTCTTCTTCCAGTTCTCTCAGTTCTTCCGGGCTGACGCCCTTTTTTTCCTTGGGGTTGTCATAAAGCGTGAACCAGACCCAGATGCAAAGCAGGAAGCCCGGTATGCTCAGATAGTGGAACACCGCCCGCCAGCCCCAGAGGGACATGATGGCCACCACAAAAAGCGGCGCAAGGGCGGGTCCGAGCGAGTTGGTGCTCATCATGATGGAATTGGCGCGTCCGCGCTCCGAGGCGGGCGTCCAGACGGCCAGGGATTTCCATGTGGCGGCGGGTCCAATGCCTTCGCCGATGCCGAAGCAGATGCGAATAAGCACAAGGCCTATCAGGCTGCTGGCGTAGCCGGTGAACAGGGTAAAGATGGACCACCAGGCAATGGCGAATACAAGAACCTTGCGCGCGCCGAAGCGGTCGCTCAGGATGCCGCCGGGAATCTGGAAGAGCGCGTAGCCAGCAAAAAATGCGCTCATGACCACGCCCATTTCGCCGGCGGAAAGGTTAAAGTCATCCGCAATATACGGTATGGCGGTGGACATGACCATGCGGTCTAGGTAGGAAACCAGCCAGACTACAAACACCACGGCCAGAGACGTGTGCCTGTGCTTCCAAGTGAATCCCATAAGGCATCTCCTTCAACTTGTTATGCATCAGCCGGGCCATGCACATGCGTTGCCCGGCTGTATGTTTGCTATCCGGTTTCCTTGGCCAGCCAGTCCAGAGCGACCTGCGCGTACAGCGCCGCGCCGTAGACCAGGCTTTCGTTATCCACGTTGAACGCTGGATTATGCCAGGAGAATTTGATGCCTTTTTCCGGGTTGCCGCTGCCAAACCAAACGAAGACTCCGGGCGTTTCGGCCATATAACAGGCAAAGTCTTCGCCACCCATGCTGGGTACGCAGGGCAACACATTTTCTTCACCGTAAACTTCCTTCATGGGGCCTTGGCGCATCCATTCCGTAAGTTCCGGCGGGTTGTTCACGTTGGGAACCAGCTTGTTGTATTCAAAGTCGGCTGTGACGTTGTGCGCGGCGGCGGTATTTTCAATAACGCGCCGCAGGCGGTCTTCAAGTTCGTGAAAGAGTTCAAGGTCAAAGCAGCGCACGGTACCCTGCATGGTGACAGTATCGGGAATGACGTTGGCCACGGTGCCGCCGTGTATGCTGCCTATGGTGACCACCACAGCCTCGGTGGGCCGCATTTCGCGGCTGACTATGGTTTGCAGTGCAGACACGATGGCGGCTGCGGCCACAACAGGATCGTGAGCCAGATGCGGCACTGCGCCGTGACCGCCCTTGCCGTGAACTGTAATGGAAATGAAAGCCGAACAGGCCATGATGGGACCGGGGGAAATAAGACCTTTACCCGCCGGGTATTCGCAGATGTTGTGCTGGCCGAAAATGAAGTCCACATGAGGATTTTCAAGCACGCCCTTTTTGACCATAAGGGCACCGCCAGCGAAGATTTCTTCCGCAGGTTGAAAAATAAACTTTACCGTGCCCTTGAGATCATCCTTGCGGCTGGACAAAAGGCGGGCTGCGCCCAACAGGGCGGCCATGTGGCTGTCATGCCCACAGGCATGCATGACGCCCGGATTTTCCGAGGCAAAGGCGACGCCGCTTTTTTCATCAATGGGCAGCGCATCGATATCGGCCCGCAGGGCCACGCATTTGCCGGGGCGGGGGCCGTGCAGCAGGCCAACAACGCCTGTTTCGCCGCCCCAGTCGACAATTTCTATGCCCATACCGACCAGTTCTTTTTTCAGGTAGTCGGTGGTCCAGAATTCCTTGAAACTCAGCTCGGGGTGCCGGTGCAGGGTTTCACGCCACATCGTCAGCTGGGATCTGATGCCTTCCGCTTCTTCACGCATATGGTACATGGTTTTCTCCTTTGCTATGGAGACAGCCCACCCACGGGCAGGGACGGACCGCCAGCAGCGTAATATCCCATGTTAAAATACTATATGCCCAACCATATACCTCGGTTTACGAGATGGCAAATGCTAATACTATGGTTTTGTTGGTATAAATAATAGCAAGTGCCATATCGAATATGGGAAGCCACAGACCAGCTGCGGAGTATACGAAGAAATGCCGCTGGCTGTCGCCAACGGCATTTCTATTCTCTGCGCTTTGTTGAGACGGTATTTACCAGTCCAGCGTCACCTTGAAGGCGCGCGCCAGATCTTCCACATGCTCGCTGGCAATGACGCTGTCGCCAGACTTCATTGTCAGACGCTCGTCGGTGGTGACCACGCCCACGCGCGAGCAGAGCTGCCACTGGCCAAGAGCATCAAAGATCATAGCCAGTTCGGGCTTTACGCTGACAAGCAGACGGCTGGCGCTTTCGCTGTACAGCAGTTCGGTTTTGTTCATGCACTGCATGGCGTGCACCGCGTCCAGGTCCAGTTCAGCGCCCAAACGGCCGCCAATGCACATTTCAGCCAGGGCCACAGCCAGACCACCGTCAGAGCAGTCGTGGCAGGCGGAGATGGCCCGCTGGCCCATAAGAGCGGAAACCGCACGGTAGCGGGCCATTGCAGAGGCCGCGTCCACATGAGGCACATGGCCGCCCTTGATGCCCAGTTCGTCGCAGGCTTCGCTGCCCGCCATTTCGTTCCAGGTGCCGCCCAGCAGGTAGATGTAGTCGCCAGCTTTCTTGAAGTCTGACGTCTGGGTGGCCGTGACGTTGCGGATGACGCCCAGCACGGAGAACAACACAGTGGGCGGAATGGAGATGCGCTCGCCGCCGCCCGTGTAGTCGTTCTTCATCGAGTCCTTGCCGGAAATGCAAGGCACGCCGAAGGCCAGGCTGAACTGGCGCAGGGCGCGGCAGGCGCGCACAAGCTGCGCCAGCTTGTAGCGGCCATCGGGGTTGGTGGGGCTGACCACAGGGTCGCACCAGCAGAAGTTGTCCACCCCGGCCAGCGCGTCGGGATCAGCGCCTACGGCCACCGCGTTGCGTATGGCCTCGTCCATTGCGTTGGCCATCATCCAGTAGGTGTCGTAATCGCTGAACTTGGGGCAGATGCCGTGAGAGATCACAAGGCCCGCGTCCGATTCCAGCAGGGGACGCAGCACTCCCGCGTCTGCCGGGCCGTCGCGCTTGACGCCCACCAGAGGCTTGATGACGCTGCCGCCGCGCACTTCGTGGTCGTACTGGCGGATGATGTATTCCTTGGAGCAGATGTTGAGGCGGCTCAGCATGCGCTTGAGAAAAGCGCCCTGGTCCGCATCGGCCACATCCACACAGATTTCCTTGATTTCAGGGGCCTTCCATTCGGCTTCCAGCTCAAGCTGGGGCACGCCTTCATGCATGAACTGCATGGGCATGGAGGCCACAATGCGGTCATTGTAGCGCACCTCAAAGTAGCCGGACTCGGTGAACGTGCCGAGGGCCGTGGCTTCCACGTCCATACGGGCAGCCAGTTCCATAAACTCGTCCAGCTTTTCGGCCGGCACGGCCAGGGTCATGCGTTCCTGCGCTTCGGAGAGCAGGATTTCCCAGGGGCGCAGGCCGTCGTACTTGAGAGGGGCTTTGGCGATATCCAGCACGCAGCCGCCCGTATCTTCCGCCATTTCACCCACGGAAGAGGACAGGCCGCCAGCGCCGTTGTCGGTGATGGCGTGGTACAGGCCAAGGTCACGGGCGCGCATGATGAAGTCATACATCTTGCGCTGGGTGATGGGGTCACCGATCTGAACAGCAGTGGCAGGCGAACCTTCGTGCAGTTCTTCGGAGGAGAAGGTGGCTCCGTGGATGCCGTCCTTGCCTATGCGACCGCCAGTCATGACGATAAAGTCGCCAGTTTCGGCCTTTTTGAACCAGCCGGGACGGCCGTGGATTTCAGCCGGAATCACGCCGACAGTGCCGCAGTATACCAGCGGCTTGCCCAAAAAGCGCTCGTCAAAAACCAGAGAGCCGTTGACCGTGGGAATGCCGGACTTGTTGCCGCCGTGTTCCACGCCTTCACGCACGCCTTCCAGCACGCGGCGGGGGTGCAGCAGGCGCGGGGGCAGGGGCTTGTCGTGGAAGGGCGAGGCAAAGCAGAACACGTCTGTATTGCAGACAAGTTCCGCGCCCATGCCCGTACCCATAGGATCGCGGTTGACGCCCACAATACCCGTAAGCGCACCGCCGTAGGGATCCAGAGCAGAAGGGCTGTTGTGGGTTTCTACCTTGATGCAGGCATCATAGCCGTTGATAAAGGCGATGACGCCCGCGTTGTCCTTGAAGACGGACTTGCAGTAGTCATTGGGCCCCATGCGCTCGCGCAAAATGGCCGTGGCGTCGCGAATGCAGGTCTTGTAAAGGTTGTCCACCACTTCGTGGCGGTTCGTATCCGCATCAGTGTAATTGATGCGCGAGGCGAAAATTTTGTGCTTGCAGTGCTCGGACCAGGTTTGGGCCAGCACTTCCATTTCCACGTCAGTGGGGTCGCCGGGCAGGCCGATTGCCTTGCGCCGGGACACTTCGTCGGGGGCGGTGAACTGGTCGCGAATGCAGTGCATTTCCTTGAGATTCAAGGCCCAGGTATTGGAGCGGCTGGCCTGGGTGAGGTCGTCGTCATTCATGCCGGACAGGGTGATGGTGTCCACCGTGTCGTTGGCTTCGCCTGTGACCTGGGCGGCCTGCGCTTCAAAGCCGGGGTTGGCCTGCCATTCCTGGCGGCTCTTGATGCGGTAGCGCTGAATGAGCGTGTTGCAGAGCAGGTCGCGCGCCAGCATGTCCACCTGTTCGCGGGTCAGCGGAGCAGCCGGATCATTGACAATGCGGTGCTGCACGGCGGTGTACACGCGCAGGCTGTCGCGGGGGATGTCCAGCACCATTGCGGCGGTGTCGCGGGCGGTGCGGGCTTCGTTGTCGGTCACGCCGGGACGAAAGCCCACTTCCACATACCAGTCCGGTTCGGGCTGGCCTGCGGGCAGAGGCTCAAGAGAGGCCGCCTGCAAGATGGGGTCGTGCCAGATGCCTTCGTCCAGCAGCCGCCTGACCTGAGCTTCATTGAGCCCTTCGGCCGTAAAGACCTTGATCTGACGCACGGCACCCGTGGACAGGTTGAGAGCCTTGAGCAGATGCTGGGCCGTCTTGCGACCCTGTGTATCGTCCAGTCCGGCGTGCAGGCCGGTTTCCACCCGGTAGAGCATTGGTGCTTCCTCGTGAGGTTACAGCTTATTTCTTTCTGTCGCGCACATAGTCGGCCATGTGGAACATGACCTTGCGCTCGGACTTGTCGGGCAGGCTGTTGAGGGCATGCCTTGCCGCGTCAAGAAAAGTATCGGCCTGACGGCGAACGGCGGCGTCAAAGCCTGCCTCGCGTATGCGCAGTGCAATGGCCTCGGCGTCGGCCCCGGTCATGCTCAGGCTGGTAAAGGCCGCGTCAAAATCTTTGCGGTCAGCCTGGCTCAGGCTGTCGCGGTAGAGGCGCAGGGGCGGGGTCAGCTTGCCTTCGCGCACGTCGCCGCCAGTGGGCTTGCCCGTAACGCTTTCGGGGGCAAAGTCCAGCGCGTCGTCCACCATCTGAAAGGCCATGCCAAGGTTTTCGCCGTAGGCGGCGGCAGCGGCCACGGTCTTGTCGTCGGCTCCTGCTGCCAGCGCGCCCATTTCACAGGCGGCGCGGATAAGCCATGCCGTTTTGCCGCGCACCATTTCTTCATACTGGGCGGCGCTGGAATCCACACTGCCCTGGGACGCGATTTCAAGAATTTCGCCTGCAGCTGTCTGACTTGTGGCCTCGGAAAAACAGTGCGAAAGGCGCGGATCGCCCCTTTGGGCCACAAGGGCATTGGCGCCTGCCAGCAGGGCATCGCCAGCCAGGATGACGCTGGACACGTTGTAGAGCGTATGGGCCGCGGGTTTGCCCCGGCGGCTTACGGCGTTGTCCAGCACATCGTCGTGCAGCAGGGTGGCGGCATGCAGCATTTCAAGGGTGACGGCCAGATCCAGGATATCTTCATTGTTGTTTCCCAGCAAACGTGCCGTAAGCACCGTAAGCAGAGGGCGCAGGCGTTTGCCGCCAGCCTCGAAGATGTGGCGCGTCACCGGACGTACGGGTTCTGGCAAGGTGTCCACGGCCTTGTCCAGAGCGCGGTTGATGGCGGGCAGTTCCAGTGCAAGGCGTGCTTTGAGTTGAATCATGTCGCTACTCAGATAAGGTTAAGGGCGGGCAGCACCTGCGCCAGTGAGCGCAGCGCACCGGGAAAATCTTTTTCTTCCCTGGCGCGTGGCCCTACCTTGTTGGACACGCTGCGTACTTCCACACAGGGAATGCCCTGGCGTGCGCAGGCGTATGCCACGGCAAAGCCTTCCATATTTTCCAGGTCGGCCTTATAGCGGCCACGCAAGTCTGCGGCTCGGGCAAAACTGGCGCTGACGCCAGCTACCGTAAGCGAACGGCAGTGGGGCAGAGCGTCTTCTGCGCATTTGCCGCCAAAGGGGGCCAGGGCTTCAACGCCCGGCAGCGTCAACTTGTCCCGCACGGCCTCGCCTTGCGGGGGTTGCCACTGCGGAAAGCCAAAAGCTCCGGCAGTGACACTTTGTCCGTCGTGCAGGCCGTACTCGGGCCAGATTTCTTCCCGCACAAGGCAGTGCGAAAGCAGGGGATTGGCCTCAAGGTCAAATGCTCCGGCAAGCCCCGCGTTGAGCACCGCGCTTACGGGCGTGCCTTCTGCTTCGGCCCGGCTCAGAACATGACCAAGAGCCAAAGCCGCGTTGATGGGGCCAACGCCCGTTATGCAGCACAGGGCATTGCCTGTTTTGAGCCTTGTTGGCCAGAGCTGCATTTCGGGCCAGCTTGCGGCGGTGGAAGCCGCTGGCGCATCGCTGCCGCCGGATTTTGCGCCAGTTTCCAAAGGCGGTGCAAAATCCGGCAAAAGGCCCGCCAGTTCCGGGCCGGTAGCGACGCAGATAAGCAGACTCACGCGGCTTACAGCCTCCAGTAATCTATGCCCGCGCCGCTCATGGCGACAGGGTCGAAGAAGCTTTTCACGTCCAGCACCACGGCTTTGTCGGGCTGGGCAAAGAGGCTCTTGATTTTTTCGGGGGTCAGAGCCTTGTAAGCGCTGTGTCCCACCGTCAGGATAAAAGCGTCCAGATTGTTCAGGTCTTCCTGAGGCAGCAGGGTCTGGCCGTATTCGTGCATGGCTTCGGCGGGATCGGCCTCGGCATCGCTTACCAGCACCTGTACGCCGTAATCTTCAAGCTCGCGGATAACGTCCACCACGCGGGTATTGCGCAGGTCCGGCACATTTTCCTTGAAGGTGAAGCCAAAGATGCCCACACGGGCGCCGCTGATGACGCGACCGCTCTTGATCAGGCGTTTGACCACGCATTCGGCCACATATTTGCCCATATTGTCGTTGATGCGGCGGCCAGCCAGAATAACTTCGGGGTGAAAGCCCAGTTCCTCGGCCTTATAGGTGAGGTAGTAGGGGTCCACGCCAATGCAATGCCCGCCCACAAGGCCGGGACGGAAGGGCAGGAAGTTCCATTTGCTGCCAGCGGCTTCAAGCACTTCAAGGGTGTCGATGCCCAGTCTGCCAAAGATGATGGCAAGCTCGTTCATAAGGGCGATGTTGAGGTCGCGCTGGGTGTTTTCAATCACCTTGGCAGCCTCGGCCACCTTGATGCTGGAGGCCCGGTGGATGCCCGCCGTGACCACGGAACCGTAGACCTTCACCAGCAGATCAGCGGTGGGTTCGTCCGAGCCGGAAACGATCTTGGTGATGGTTTCAAGGGTATGCACCTTGTCGCCGGGATTGATGCGTTCCGGCGAGTAGCCGATGGTGAAGTCCTTGCCAAATGTAAGGCCGGACTCGCGCTCAAGGATGGGTACGCAGATTTCTTCGGTCAGGCCGGGATAGACGGTGGATTCGTACACCACCACGCAACCCTTGCTCATATGCTGGCCAACGGTTTTGCTTGCGCCCACCACGGGGGTGAGGTCAGGGGAGCGGTGGTCGTCAATGGGCGTGGGCACGGCCACGATGATGACGGCAGCTTCCTTGAGTTCGGCAGGGTCGCAGGTATAGCGCACATCAGCTGCCTGCAGCTTGACGTCGTCCACTTCGCGGGTGCGGTCATGTCCGTCTTGCAGTTCCTTGATGCGGGGGGCGCTGATGTCAAAACCCAGCACCTTCATGTGGCGCGAAAGGGCAACGGCCAGGGGCAAACCCACATAGCCAAGGCCGACGACGGCCAGCGTTTCCTTGCCTTGTTGCAGAGCCTCGAATGTCACCATAATTTCATTCCTTTACAAAACAGGCTTTTTTCGTCACCAAAAAAGCATGGAATTTAATATTGAACTCTTTCTTCGCGCCCTGGGCCTTGCCGTAGTGCTTGAGGGGCTGTGCTGGACGCTGTTCCCTGGCGGCATGCGCCGCGCACTGCTGAGTCTTTTGCCCTTGCCTGAAAGCCGCCTGCGAATAGTCGGGCTGGCGGCACTGGCTTTGGGCTTGCTGCTCGTCTGGCTTGCTTCGCACTAGAGCATTTTGCCATTGAACGTGTAAAAATATCCGCGTGCGAATATGCTGTGCCGCTTTCGGTAGCGCGGAGGGCTTTGCAGCAAGCCGCACTGCTGGCAGGGCGTCAACCCGTAAACCGGCTATGCATCATCGCGTGTTGTCCTGCGTAAAAGCATTGCTTCAGCCATTGCATGCGCGGTGCGGTCTGGACGCCGCAAAACTTGAAAAGCTTGTACTGGGCCTGCCCATTACGCTTTTGGGTTGGCCTTTGCCGACGCTGCTCCACACGTTGCTTGCTGCCAGCAGCAAATTTGGAATACAGGGCTACCGTTTTGCCGCAACCTGCCGCATTTTACCGCTGCTGCCAATACCTGTTCTCTGCCGAGCGTGGGCAAATCCCGAAAAGCCCGGCACACGCGGCGCAGAAACTACTTCGCTTTTTCCCCCACATGCAGGCATACAATACCCGACGTGAGCTTTTGGTACCAGGCTTTGGAAAAACCAGCCTTGCGCATTTCTTTTTCCAGCTCAATGGCCGAAGGAAAAGCGCGGATGGTGTCGGCCAGATAGCCATAGGCCGCAGGATCTTTGGAAAACAAACGGCCAACGCGGGGCAGCAGAAAATTCAGATATACGTTGTACAGCCCGCCCCAGATACGTTCGCGCCCGGAGCCAAATTCCAGAATGCAGGCCCGCCCGCCGGGGCGCAACACGCGCAGCATTTCGGCAAAGGCCGCTTCGCGCGGGATGATATTGCGAATGCCGAAGGCTATGGTCAGACAATCCACGGAGGCATCGGGCAGGGGCAAACGCTTGGCGTCAGCCGCAACGGGCAGGATGCACCGGGTGTTGTCGCCTTTGAGCTTGCGGGTGCCCTGCACCAGCATGGGCGGGCAAAAATCCAGAGCAGGCACAATGGCGGTCGGATGCTGGCGGCGTATGGCCAGGGAAACGTCCAGGGTGCCTGCGGCCAGATCCAGAACCACGCCTGTATCGCCCAGGCGCACGTTACGGGCCAGTACCTTGCGCCAGTACTGGTCAAGACCCAGGCTGAGAACGCGGTTCAGCAAATCATAAAAGCGCACGATGCGGCCAAACATGCCGGCCACAGCCGCGTCATGGGTGGGCCGGGGAGCCGATTGGGGCGCGGCAGCCGGGGCGTGCCCGCCTTCCTGCCGGGAGTTCTGAGAAGAATCCACTTATTTTCCCTTGTTGTCCTGATCCGCATCAACGCCAATGGCTGTGCATACCACCCGGTAGACCGAGGGGAATACCTCGGCAAAATTGCCGGGAGAAACCGTGCGCGTTTCAATAAATTTGGCGGTCAGTTCTTTGGCCACCTGCAGGGCTTCCTTGCGATCCTTGTCCATACGGTCCTCATGCTTTGTTGCTGCCGCTTCTGCCGATGTTTGCGAAAGACTCGCGGCGCTTGCCTGATGGCCGGAAATAAAACCCGCCCTTCGGGGAATGGCCTTGACCCACAGTGGGCATTGCCTGGACGGGAAATGAACGGAAACTCAAGCCCCCGCCCCTTTTTTATATCTGCGTTGGGGAACGTGCCCCTTCATTCCGCATGCGGCGGCATGCTTCCATACCCTCTGGCCTGCGTGCGAAACGCGCGGCTGGCAACAGAAAACGCCATGCCGTCGTGTTTCGGCTTCAAGCTGAAACCACGGGGCATGGATCGGCGGGCTGATGGTCCCATGCGTGTGAAATCGGGCAACAGCATATGCGTTCCGCTTTCACTTGGCAAGCACGGCGGCCCTGTCTGGCAGGGATGCGGCTTGTCGGCATGCGCCGGGATCAGCGCTTTTGCCTGTGGGGAACGGTAAAAGGTTTTGTCAGCAAAACCCCTCAATCCGGTTCGCACAGGAATACTGATGAAAATGCCTCAAGTGGACGGTACTGACTCGTGTTGCGGCAGCCCGCGCACAATCCTGCCCGCAATCAGCGCACGGCGCCGTGCCCTGCGCAGCCAGCAAAATATACCGGCTATTCGCTTTCCAGCAGGCGGCCAATTTCTTCGCGCAGAATACGGGCCGCTGCCGCTGCCGCCGCTTTTTCCACCCGGTCGTTGAAGCGGGGCTCCAGTTCGTCCAGCCGATCTTCAACGGAATCCAGCCTGGCAGAAGCGCCTTTCACGGTCAGATTAACCGCGTGCATGCGTTCGTCCAGCAGGGTTTCCAGCAGGGCTGGATCTTCTTGCTCTGCCTGCGGTTTGGCCTCGGTCTGGGACATGGCAGACTGAACAGCTTCGTCAGCTGCCTGACGCGCCGCTGTTGCGGCAGCTTCTGCGGCAGCCTCTGTGGCAACTTCAGCGGCTGTTTTTGCGGCTGTGGCCGAAATAAGCTCCAAAAGGCGCTGATGCAGGGGGTGATCTGTTGCAAAAAGATCTTCGGGGAACGGCGTACTTTCTGGCTTGTCAGATTGCTGTTGCGCGGCGGCACTGGCTGCTGCTTCCGCAGCGCCTTGGGCCGTGTGCAGGGCTTCAGTAGCGGTTTGCGCCACATTTTCGTGCGCGGATTGCGCCGAGGCAAGGGCTTCGTCCAGCGCAGTCTGGGCTTGCTGTGCTGTGGCGCGGGCTTCATCGGCCTCGGTGCGGGCCTGTTCCGCTTCTGCCCGGGCTTCGGCCACTGCGGATTCCAGAGCCGACACACGATCGTCTGCCTGCTGCAATTGCGCCGCATACTGGTCAAGCCGTTCCACAAGCGCTGACATGTCCTGGGCAGAAATCTGGTCTGCAGTACTGGCCGGGGCACTGCTGGCGACGCTGGCTGCAGCAGGTGCCGCCGCCGCAGCACTGCCTGCCTGATCGAGCATTTGGGCCACAGCGTCAGGCTCAACGGTAACGTTTGCATCCAGAATCTCGTCCAGACTCAATTCGGGCGCGATGGGCGCGGCCTGGGGCTGGGCTGCCACGGGAGGCTCTTGATGTGCGGCGGGCACGTCTTCAACGGAGGGCTGCACAGCTTCCGCCTGAGGCTCTGCTGTGCTCGGCTGCAACCCGCGTTCTTCCGCGTCAGCTGCCGCCAAAAGCGCATCAAGGTCAAATTCAAGTGTTTCGTTGTTTTTTGCCGGATCGGACGCCGTTGTCTGGTCTGTGCCTTTGCCCGCAGATGCGGATTCTGGCCCATTGATGGAGGCCAGTAACATGTCCAGATCGGCGGCCAGATCAGAGACAGGGTCTGATGCCGAATCTGCAGCAGGCGCTGCGGATTCGGGGGTGGCTGGTTCAGGGGTTGGCCCAGAATCTGGTTCAGAAACGGGCGCAGAAGCGGGAACCTGTGGCGTGTCCACCATGTTTTGCTCGGTCTGCGCGTCCAAAGCATCGTGGGGCGTTGTCTGAGCGGGCTCCTGACTGGCGGCAGGTTGGGCTTGCGTTTGGGCCGGGGAAGGGGCTGGCTGGTCGGCCATAATGGAATGCAGCAGAGCGTCCAGATCTTCATTGAGGCCGTGCGCCGGAGCGTCCGCCTGAGGTGCCGCCGCCGGAGCCGCCTGAGTTGGTGCTGTCGCCTGAACTGGTGCTGCCGCGCGCTGCTCAGCGGGTTGGGGCTTGCTGGGCGCTGGCTGTGCCGTTGCCGGATTAGCCTCGCGCAGCAGGGCTTCAAGCTCGTCGGAAATAACGGGCTCCGGCATGGTTCCGGCGGCCAGAAGTTCATCGAGGCCCATTGGGTCTGCTTGAGCGTTTTGTTCTGCGTTCGGGGCAAAATCTTCCGGGGTGGGGCAGGATGCACCGCCCAGACTGCCGAGCATTTTGTCCACAGCGTCATCCGTGTCCTTGGGGGACGGCGCGGCGGCTCCCTGAGCTCTGGGCTGGGGGGGGATGTCGAGTGAGTTCAGAAGGCTGTCAACATCACCCATGCCGGGCATGTGCAGTTCTTCATGGGGGTCTACGATATGGCCATCAGGCATACGCACAGGCGGAAAATCTGGGGACATGCCGGTAATGGCGTCGGCCTGTGTGTCGGCGGCTTCGCTCGTGCTTTCATCATCAGCTTCAGCAGGCTGAAAGGACATTTCTGCCGTGGCGTCTTCGTCCATAGAATCCATCTGCGCCAGCAGGTTGTCGATTTCCGCTTCCGCTTCAGAGTGCTGCGCCTGATCATTGAGGCTGCGCATATGGCTGTGCAGGTCGGCGTTCTCGTCAGCAGTGCGGCTTTCGGCAGCCTCATCTGTTTCTGGAACGCTGCCTTTTTCGATAAGTTCGGTCAGGTCGATGATTTCTTCAGTATTTTCATGGGTGTTTTGGGCAGCCATGCGCGACCTCATGTGGTTAGGAACTTCGGCTACTGGGCCGGAGGGGGCGGGATTGTCGCCGGTAAGCGGTATGACGGTTGTTGGCCATGCCGCAGAAGCAAAATATGTGCAAAGCCACGGTTTTTCGTATCAGGTTATGAAGAAAGACGCAAACCTCTCTGCTGTGCGGCTTCACGCGTCTTGAACCGAGCCAGCAAGGGTTTTAGCGTATTTAAATTTTTTAAATGGTAAGATGCTATAAAATAAAACTATTCCAAAAGAGAACCGGCCACCCTGACGGATGGCCGGTTGAGACGCTAAATGGCTAAAACCGAGGATACGGTATTAGTCTTTTTTGTCCTTTTTAAGCCAGGACATCATGCTGCGCAGTTCCTTGCCCACTTTTTCGATCTGATGTTCAGATTCGTTGCGGCGGGTGGTGAGGAACATCGGGTACTTGGCGCGGGCTTCAAGAATGAAGTTGCGGGCAAATACGCCGCTCTGAATGTCTTTCAGCACAGCCTTCATTTCTTTTTTCACTTCATCGGTGATGAGGCGGGGTCCGGTGACGTAGTCGCCGTATTCCGCGGTATTACTGATGGAGTAACGCATGCGTGAAAGGCCGCCCTCGTACATGAGGTCAACGATAAGCTTCATTTCGTGCAGGCATTCAAAGTAGGCCATTTCGGGCTGGTATCCGGCTTCAACCAGGGTTTCAAAGCCAGCCTTGATGAGGGCGGAAACGCCGCCGCAAAGCACGGCCTGTTCGCCGAAGAGGTCGGTTTCGGTTTCTTCACGGAAGGTGGTTTCGATCACGCCGGAGCGTGCGCCGCCAACGCCCTTGGCATAGGCCAGGGCTACCTTGAGGGCATTGCCGGTGGCATCCTGATGAATGGCCACCAGGCAGGGCACGCCGCCGCCTTCGGTGTAGGTGCGGCGAACCAGATGGCCGGGGCCCTTGGGGGCGATGAGGAACACGTCCACATCCTTGGGGGGCTGGATCTGGCAGAAGTGGATGTTGAAACCGTGAGCGAACAACAGAGCCTTGCCCTTGGTGAGGTGGGGCTTGATGTCGTTTTCGTAAACACAAGCCTGCACTTCGTCAGGCAGCAGAATCATAATCAGGTCGGCCTGCTCGGCGGCTTCGGCAGCGGAAACAGGGTTGAAGCCGTGTTCCTTGGCCAGTTCGTAGTTGGCGCCGCCGGGGCGCTGTCCCACCACAACCTTGACGCCGGAATCGCGCAGGTTCTGGGCGTGGGCGTGTCCCTGACTGCCGTAGCCGATGATGGCAACGGTTTTGTCTTTCAGGAGATTAAGGTCGGCATCCTGATCGTAATAGACTTTCATCTGAAATTCCTTTGAGATCACTCACGGTTAAGCAAAAATTGCATTCCTCTTCACCCGAAGAGAAAATAGGGGGCCCTGACGATGCCCCGGCGGTGCTGCTGCCTTGCGGCAGTTATCCGGCCTGGGGCGCGGTGGACGGAACCGGACATGCCTGCGCGCAGATGTGGCCCTTGGGGATAAAGGGAATAACCACCTGCGTCGCTTCCGCGCCGGAGAGGGCCTTGTGGGCCGTCGGATGCGAAAGCGGGCAAAGCCGGGGCTGAAGCAGCCTAATCCGTCTTTTTGGAACGGCGGATGGCTACAGAGCCTGTGCGCGCCAGTTCCTTGATACCAAACCGCTGTAAAAGGTTGATGATGGCATCAAGCTTGTCTTGATTGCCAGTGGCCTCAATGGTCATTTCATTGGGGCTCACGTCCACCACCTTGCAGCGGAATATTTCAACGGTGCGCAGAATTTCGCCCCGCATGGGGCCTTCTGCCTGCACCTTCACAAACATCATTTCGCGTTCCACAGCGGGTATATCCGCAAAATCTACCACTTTGATGACAGAAACGATTTTGTGCAGCTGTTTCATTATCTGCTCCAAAATCAGGCTGTCGCCCTCAGTGGTGATGGTCATGTGTGAAACGCCTTCTTCCAGGGCCGGGGCCACATTCAGCGAGTGGATGTTGAAGCCGCGGCCGCTGAACAGCCCCGCCACGCGGGAAAGCACGCCCGGTTCGTTTTCCACCAGCACGGAAAGCACATGTCTTTTGCTCATAGCCGCTCCCTTACACCAGCAACATTTCATCAAGCGCCGCACCAGCGGGCACGATGGGGTACACGTTTTCCTCACGCTCCACCACAACGTCAATAAAAGCCGGGTTGGGCGAAGCCAGGGCCTTTTCAAGCGTGGCGCGCAGGTCTTCACCCTTCTCGATACGGTAGCCTTCGGCTCCGTACGCTTCGGCCAATTTTACGAAGTCCGGCTGGGCTTCCATATTGGTGGAACTGTAGTTCTGGTTGTAAAAGAGTTCCTGCCACTGGCGAACCATGCCAAGGTGGCGGTTGTTCAGGATGACAACCTTGATGGGCAGCTTGTTGGCCACCACAGTGCCCAGTTCCTGAATATTCATTTGCAGTGAGCCGTCGCCCGCCACCGTAATAACCTTCTTGTCGGGAAAGGCGAACTGTGCGCCTATGGACGCGGGAAAGCCGTAGCCCATCGTGCCGAGACCGCCGCTGGTAAGCAGGGTGCGCGGCTTGGTGAAGGTGTAGAACTGGGCCACCCACATCTGGTGCTGCCCCACTTCAGTAGCGATGATGGCGTCGCCGTTGGCAAGTTCATACAGGGTTTCAATAACTTCCTGCGGCTTGATATTGTGGTTTTTCTGGTAGCAGAGCGGCTTGCTCGTTTTCCATTCTCTCACGGCTTCAAGCCACGCGGCATGTTCGCTGGCCCAGTCTTTGCCTTCAAGCTTGGCGTCACATATCTCGGCCATGCCTTCAAGGGCCAGACGGCAGTCGCCCACCACGGGAACCTGCACTTCCACGTTTTTACGGATGGATGTGGGGTCTATGTCGATGTGAACGATGCGGGCCTTGGGCGCAAACCCGGCCAGCTTGCCAGTGACGCGGTCGTCAAAGCGCGCGCCGACACACACGAGCACGTCGGCATTATTGATGGCCAGGTTGGCCGCGTAGGTGCCGTGCATGCCCACCATGCCGAGCCACAGGGGATCAGTGGCAGGAAATGCCCCAAGCCCCATAAGCGAACAGGTCACGGGAATTTGCAGTTTGCGGGCAAGGCTCGTAAGCGCGTCGGCCGCATTGGACATTATAACGCCGCCGCCAGCCAGAATGACCGGGCGTTCGGCCTTGGCGAGCTCTTCCACCGAGCGCCGCAACTGATTGAGGTTGGGCTTGTAGGTGGGGTTGTAGCTGCGCATGTACACATCTTCAGGCCATACAAATTCGGCCTTGGCCTGCATGATGTCCTTGGGCAGGTCGACGAGCACGGGCCCGGGGCGGCCCGTGCGCGCCAGGTAAAAGGCCTGTCGTATGGTAAGGGCCAGCTTGTTGATGTCCTTTACCAGAAAGTTATGCTTGGTGCAGGGGCGGGTGATGCCCACAATGTCCACTTCCTGAAAAGCGTCATTGCCAATCAGTTGCGTGGGCACCTGCCCCGTAATTACTACTAGCGGAATGGAGTCGGAATAGGCTGTGGCTATGCCCGTCACCGTGTTGGTGGCGCCGGGGCCCGAGGTTACCAGGCATGCGCCAACCTTGCCGGAGGCGCGGGCATATCCATCAGCTGCGTGCACAGCCCCTTGCTCGTGCCGTACCAGCACGTGACGGATTTCCTGATGTCGCGGCAGTTCATCGTAAATGTCAATAACAGCGCCGCCGGGATATCCGAACAGCACGTCAACGCCCTCTCTTTTCAGGGACTCAAGGAGAATCTGCGCACCTGTACATTCCATGACCGGCTCCTTAGCAGTCAGGCTAACCCTGTTTTTTCAGACGATCCAGGATTGCCATGAGCTGGGTTTTTCCTTCAAGCTTCTGCTTTTTCAGCTGCTTCAAGGTCTGTTCTTCAGTAGGGGTGCGGAAGGCCTTGCCTTCAAGCTTATCCACCTGCTTTTCGTAGAGCACATGATCTTCCCAAAGGGATTTCAGCTCCGGATCAGTGGCCGCATACTTGTTTAGGAGTTCTAGTTCATGCTGATCCATAAGAAATCTCCATTGTTAGATGTTCGAACGCGGAATCCCGCGAGTGAAACCGGTGTTACTGCATGGTTAGGGCGTACTGGGCCAGAGAGGCAACCACAATGCGGTTGAAAAGCTCAATGGACAGCAGCACGACAACTGGCGAAAAATCCATGCCGTTTGTATAGGTAAAGGGCAACCATTTGCGTACCCGGTAGAACACTGGTTCAGTAAGGGCGCGCAAGGTGCGCACTATGGGATTGTACGGGTCAGGCCGCACCCAGGTGAGTACGGCGGCGATAATGACTATCCAGAAATACAGGCTCAGCAGTGAACCCAGTATCATGGCAACAGCGCTCATAGTATTGGCCAGAACAATCATGCGCCCTCCAGCGTGGCGGTCTTTGTGTCAAAATACATAAAGGCCCCGGCGGGGCCGGGTATCATGCCTGGGCGCTGTTTTGCAGCAGGGCATTGTCAAGGGCAACGCGCAGACCGGGATAGTCTGTCGCGGTTATCTGCCCCCGCAAAGAGCCACTGTTAAATGCAGCAAAAACCACACCCGCCCCCTGGGCCGCTTCTTTATCATGTTCGCTGTCGCCAACAAAAAGCACGTTTTCCGGCAGGGTTTGCCATGCAGCGCAGATGCGCAGCGTGCCTTCTGGAGACGGTTTGGGCGCAGCCGTATCAGCCGCGACCACAGGATTAAAATAGGAGGGCAGGCCAAAAATGTCCAGAACCGTTTGTATTCCTTCAAGCCTGCGGTTGGTATGCACGGCCATGCGCACCTGTTTTGCACGCAGATAATCAATAAAATCAACAAATCCTGGTTGCAAACGCAGCAGAGGCATAATGTCGCGATGATAGTTGACCACTTCAGTGGTCACATAGCTTATCTGATTGTGCAGATGCGGCGGAACAATGTGCAACAGGGCCTGCATGGCAGTGGCCATAAAACTGAAATCTTCCTGTTCTGGCGTCATGGGTGGCAGCTTGAAGTGCTCAAGCACACGGTTATAGAAAAGGTTGTTGGATTCGCGCGAATCCACTATGACACCGTCGCAGTCAAAGATGACTCCCGCAAGTCCATTGGCGAAGAGCTTGCTCATGACGCGGCCCTCCGTACAAGCCACAGGCGTTCTGCATCAAGGGCCTGCGAGCCCGTGGGGCGGGTGCGTCCCATTATCCGCCATGCCGGGGCGCGGGCGCAGAGCAGCGAGTCGTCTGCCAAGGCAGCAGCATCAGCCAGCGCACTTTCAGTGGCCGGAACGAAGTCCAGCGCTTCCAGCAGATCCTCTGCCATAGTGCCTTCGGCCAGAATCGGCAGGTCGGGCGGCAGAAAATACATGGCATTGGCCGTTACCATTTTCCAGGGCGGCATAAGGCCGAGATCCAGAGAAATGGGCGCTCCCAGAATGCCCGCGCCACCGTATGCGCCGGGCGAGGTCAGTTCACTGGCTTCACCCGCATCGGCTTCGTCAAGGCCGAGGGAGAGCGTGAAGCCGCTGGATTTCTGGGCCAGCGTTTGAGCCATATCGGCCAGTTCGCCCATGCGTTCTTCCTGCAACCAGACCCAGATAAGAGCCTTCTGGGCCTGCTCGAGTTCGATGCGCAGCTTACGGGCGGCTTCGGCTTTGAGGGCAGCTTCATTATCTGCGCCGCCAATTTCACGCAGAAGCGCCATTTCAGAGGCTCGGCGCGCCGCGCGGGGATTGTTTGCGGCGGTTACGCCTACAGGCAATCCAGAAAGGGCGGCATCGCCCATCTGGCGCAGGTCTTCAAGGCAGGCGGCGGCTTCGCGCTGACTGAAAGGGTAATCCGCCGGGCAGTAAAGCCCTTGCTGCGGAATGCTTGGGAGGCCCGGCCACAGCAGCAGGGCCGCAGCAGGCCCGGCCTGAGGCGCGGACGCAGCTGGGGCGTCGGCTTCCTCCACGCCGGAAACAGACAGGGGGCCGCGCAAAAAAGGCAGCCGTACACAGGGGGTAGGTGCGGTCATTGTACATCCTTTGGACAGGACCAGCATATCCAGAGCCGGGCCAGAGTGCAAGCCGGGTGGAGTTGCGGTTGTGATGTATTGTCAGATGTTCGCATATGACATATATAGCACCCCAGCAACGCCGCAGCGTGAGCGGTCGACTGCCAACACCTCGCCGGCGGACCCGGCTCAGAAGGAGTAGAAATATGGAACAGGGCACCATCCGCCTGAAGACAGGCCTTGCCGAAATGTTGAAAGGCGGCGTGATTATGGACGTCACCACTCCCGAGCAAGCCAAGATTGCTGAAGAAGCAGGCGCTTGCGCGGTAATGGCGCTGGAACGCGTACCCGCGGACATTCGTGCCGCCGGTGGCGTGGCCCGCATGGCCGATCCCACGATCGTCAAAAAAATCATGGAAGTGGCGACTATTCCCGTCATGGCCAAGGCACGCATCGGCCACTTCGTTGAAGCCCGTATTCTTGAGTCTATGGGTGTGGACTACATTGATGAAAGCGAAGTTCTTACCCCCGCTGACGACAAATATCATATCGACAAGCGCGACTTCACCGTGCCCTTTGTTTGCGGTTGCCGCAACCTGGGTGAAGCCCTGCGCCGCATCGCCGAAGGCGCGGCTATGATCCGTACCAAGGGCGAGCCCGGCACCGG
The DNA here is from genome assembly GCF_014202345.1 of Desulfovibrio intestinalis. Lineage (NCBI taxonomy): Bacteria > Pseudomonadati > Thermodesulfobacteriota > Desulfovibrionia > Desulfovibrionales > Desulfovibrionaceae > Desulfovibrio > Desulfovibrio intestinalis. The sequence continues at coordinate 34,606 of NZ_JACHGO010000008.1, read as the reverse complement.
CAACGTAGTTGAAGCCGTGCGCCATTGCCGTCAGGTGATGAACGAAGTGCGTGTCCTTTGCGGCATGCCTGAAGCCGAAGTGGCCAATTTTGCCAAAGAAATCGGCGCTCCTCTTGAAGTGTGCCTGCTCGTGCGCAAAGAAGGCCGCCTGCCCGTGGTCAACTTTGCCGCTGGCGGCATTGCCACCCCGGCTGACGCAGCCCTGATGATGCATCTTGGTTGCGACGGCGTGTTCGTGGGTTCGGGCATCTTCAAGTCCGGCGACCCGGCCAAGCGTGCCAAAGCCATTGTGCAGGCCGTGACCAATTACCAGGATTTCGCCATGCTGGCTGAAATCTCCCGTGACTTGGGCGAACCTATGGTGGGCATTGAAATTTCCACCATTCCTTCGGGTGAGCGTATGCAGGAGCGGGGCTGGTAGATGGCCGCACGTTGCGTGGGCGTTCTGGCTCTTCAGGGAGCCTTTCGTGAGCATGTAGCCGCTGTGTCCAGCCTGGGCGTGGCGGCTCGCGAAGTGCGCCAGCTCAAGGATATGGACGGCATTGACGCGATGATCATTCCCGGCGGCGAAAGCACCACCATGGGCAAACTGCTCAATGAGTGGCATATGCTGGAGCCCCTGCGGGAACGCATTCAGCAGGGCATGCCCGTTTACGGCAGCTGTGCGGGACTCATCCTGTTGTGCCGCACCATTGAAAACTCCGACCAGCCGCGCCTTGGCGTGCTGGACGCTACTGTGCGGCGCAATGCCTTTGGCCGTCAGGTAGACAGCTTTGAGACCTACCTCAGCATACCTGAAGTCGGCCCGGACCCCATCCCGGCAGTGTTTATTCGCGCTCCCGTGATCATCAGCGTGGGGCCGGAGGTCAAGGTGTTGGCCGATGTGAAGGGGCAGGCCGTTGCGGTTCGTCAGAACAATATTCTGGCAACGTCCTTTCATCCTGAACTGACGCCGGATACACGCTTGCACAGCTACTTTCTGAGTATGTGCGGCAAATAGCCCCCAGCCTCTGAAATAGCCTTTCTGTTTTGAAAAGGGTGGAACGTCAATGACGTTCCACCCTTTGTCGTTTTTTCCTCAATTTGCCGTCAATGTGCCGCACGATTTAACATGGCCGACACCTGCCTGCCAAACTGGGCGCGCACACTGCCTCAAGAACAACAGTTCAACCACCGGAATTACCGGGGAGGCAGTTATGGAAAACACACTCATGCTCCAGCGGCTTCAGGACGAACTTGCCGAAGAATTGCAGCGTATGACCCAGCTGCGTGATGTTTTTCAAGCGCAGCATTTTGCCGACGAAGTAGATGCCGCCAGCCATATGGAAGCGGCCCACCTGGCGCAATGCAGCGCCCGTCGCAGCGCCCAGCGTATCCGTGACCTTCAGAGTCTTTTGTACCTCTTGCGCCACAACGGTCCCCGCCAGTGCGTCGATTGCGGCGACGACATTCCCCTGGAGCGCCTGGTGGCGGCTCCGGGCACTACACGTTGCCTCTACTGCCAACAGCAGATGGAGAGCATGCCCAGCCCGCTGGCATCGCCCGACGGCGCATCCGCCCCGTGGTTTGACGTCAGCGCCATTCCCCAGGCCCAATTCTGCTGAAAAAGGCAAACATCAGGAGATCCATATGCAAGGCACCACAGAACTGCTACCCTTGGCGCCAGGGCGTGAACCTTCAGGTAGAGGCGGCCCCCGCCGTTCGCCCCTGCGCCGTCTGGCCGATGATTTGAGCCGTCAGTTGCGGGCTGTGGGGCGCAGCCTGAGCGGTCTTGCCCCTCTTGAAAAGGCCGCGCTGCGTCTGCCGCTCTGCGATGCCGCCCACACCTGGGCAGCCGCCAGCCTGACGCAGCTTGGCGTTGACGTGCATTGCTCCAGGGAGGAACTGGCCCGCATTCCTGCCGAAGGACCAGTGATTTTTTATGCCAACCATCCCACAGGCGCTCTGGACGGACTGGTCATGGCGGCCCTGTGCGGCCGGGCGCGCCCGGATTTGAAAATACTTGCCAGCTCAAAACTGCTGCGCCTGCCGCAGCTTGCGCCCTTGGCATCCATGCTGCTGCCGCTGGACCTTTCCGGCGAGGACAGAGCCGCCAACGGGGCATCATTGCGGCTTGCCGTCAAACATTTGCGCAAGGGCGGCGCGCTGGGGATTTTTCCCGCAGGCCGGGTAGCCCGTTGGCGTGCCGGAGCGGGCCTTGAGGAGCAGACCTGGACCACGCTTCTGAGCCGTCTTGGCGAATGGCGGCAGCGGGAGGGCAGTGAAGGGGAAGCGCCTCGCGTTCGTTACATTCCCCTGCATGTGCAGGCCAGTGCTGATCCGCTCTTTCTTTCTGCCGCCTGCCTGCATGAAGGGCTTGCAACTGCACTGTTGCCGCGTGTTCTCTGGCGGCAGCGTGGAAGCCGAGTGAGCCTGCATGTGGGTGAAGCCCTGCGGGAACAGCATCTGGACGGGCTTGACCACGAGCAGCGCACGCACTGCCTGCGGCTATACCGTGAATCCCTGGCACGCGGGCGAAAACAAAATGCCGCCGTCCAAGACCCGGCAAATGTGAAGCGTCAGGCCCCGTTGGCTGCTGGCGCTGATCCGCAAGATCTTATGGTGGCGCTTGCGGCCCTGCCGCAAAGCAGGGTGCTGGCCAGAGAAGGCAAGTACAGCGTGTATGTACTGCACGGCAGTGAATGCCCCCTTTTGCTGGACGAAGTAACACGTCGCCGCGAAGAAAGCTTTCGCGCCCTGGGTGAAGGTACGGGCAAAGCCAGAGATACCGACCGCTATGACCGCCAGTATGAGCATCTGCTGCTTGTGGATGAAGAAGCTCAATGTCTGGCTGGCGCGTACCGGGCGCGTCTGGTGCGTCCTGATGAGGCCGCCGCCTGCGGTCGAAGCAACCTCTATACTGCCTCGCTTTTTCGTTATGACCCGGAATTTTTCCGCCAGTGCGGCAATGCGCTTGAACTGGGCAGGGCCTTTGTTTGCCTTGAATACCAGCGTGAATACGCGCCGTTGATGCTGCTTTGGAAGGGCATTGCCCAGTTGGCGCTTCTGCGCGGCGCTCGCGCGCTCTTCGGGCCAGCCAGCATGGGCCTGAACTACCGTCCTCAGTCCGTGGATCTTCTGTGGCGTCACCTGCGCCTGCGCCACTGGCACGCGCCGCTGGCGGCGCTGGTTCAGGGCCGCAAACCCCGCGCCCTGCGCGGTGAACTGCCCTTTGCCCGGCATATGGACTATAACTGCGTGAACACGGTAGTACGCCAGATGGAAAACGGACGCGGCCTGCCCATTCTTTTCAAGCACTATCTGCAACTCGGGGGGCGCATTGCGGCCTTTCATGAAGACAGGGCCTTTGGCACTCTGGACGCCCTTCTTGTAGTGGATTTGCTCAACGCGCCAGAAAAACAGTTGCGCCGCTTTCTTGGCGAGGACGGCATGGCCGCTTTGCGCGACGGTATGTGGCACACATGCGATTGCAGCAACTATGGCGCGTGAGCGCCACTGGTGTTGCTTCAATACCGTTGGGGCAGCGGGCCGCATAGCTAGATAGCGATTGCCACAGTGCCCTGGTGCGGCAAGGTAATGTGGAAGCTGCATCTGCTTCGCAGAAGTGCAGTGTGCTGAACAGTAGACAGGCCGTGCGCCACAATGGCTTCAAAATTTCAGATATCCAGACCTTCCTCTCATCCCCGAGGTAAACTACAGGCCGCCCCGGCAATGGTGCCGGGGCGGCCTGTAGCGATTTGAAGCGTGTTGGCAGTATGCGCGTAGTTACAGGGCTGGGCTTCCCGCCGTTACACGACACCTTCAAAGTGAAAAGACGCTAATGCAGAATCCCTTTGAAATATAAGATATTTCAAAGGGATTCTGGTGGAAAGGTCATTTCTGCCTGAGCTTGCGCCGCCTCAATAGCGCGCTGCACCTTCAGCCGGCATGAAAATCCTTATCTTTCAGATAGATAAAAGTGTTAATGGCTCTGATCCTGCTCCATATCTTCTTTTCTGAGATAGGGAACATAGGTGGGGTCAGTGCCCATGATATGCTGCACAAGCCAGTCTTTGAGGAAGGTCAGCAGATCCATGCTCACCGTGGCGGTGCCGGACTTGAGTTGTTCTTCAACCTCGTCCAGCTTGGCCACGAACTTTCTGTGAATTTTTACATGCTCGGCCGCGCCAAGGTAAGCTGTGGAGGTGAACAGCCTCTCTTCATCCGCAAAATGTGTGGCAGTATAGTCGCGCAATTTGTGCAGGATGGCTTGCAGCTCTTCCGTGGTACGGTTGTGGGCCATGGCCGTATACAGTTCATTGATGTAGTCAACCAGCAGTCTGTGCTGCTTGTCGACCATTGTCACATGCAGGTCGAGCTTGGGCGTCCACTGTACGAACTTGTCGGAAGTTGCCTGCTCGTAGTCGCCGGAAACCAGAGCATTGACTATCATGTCCAGCTCTTCCATGCCGCTCTGGAAGCTGAGCAGGGCAGCGGTGAAGGTTTCCATATTGTTGGCGGTCTGTTCAGCGATGCGGCGTATTTCATCAAGAGCGCCGTTGGTGCCGGTGCTGTTCTGCGATTGTTCTTCCGCGCCCCTGGCCACCAGTTGCAGGTGTTCGGCAGTTTCATTCATAGACTGAAGAATGCCGTGCATGAAGGTGCCCGCGCGTGAAGCTTGCGCTGCGCCGTCCACGCTCAGTTGGGCGGCCTTGTCCACGGTGAGCACGTTGCGTCGTGTTTCTTCCTGAATGGCGTGTACGGCCTCTTCCACTTCCTTGGTCGCACCCATTGTTTTTTCGGCCAGCTTGCGAACTTCGTCAGCAACTACGGCAAAACCGCGCCCGGCTTCTCCAGCGCGGGCTGCTTCAATGGCGGCATTGAGCGCCAGAAGGTTGGTCTGGTCGGCGACCTCATTGATTACCGACATGACCTGCCCGATGTTGCTGGCCTTGGTGCCAAGCGCAGCCATCGCTTCTTTGAGCTGGACGATAGTGTCTTTGAGACTTTCAATGGAAGAAAGAGCGCCTTCCACTTCCCGTTCGCCTGTGGCGGCATTGATGCTGGAGTTCTGGGCGCTCTCCGACAGGTCATTAACTCTGGCAGAGGATTCCAGCGCGGCCTGGGAAACTCTTTCCATAGCCCCACTGGTGTCGGTGAGGTGGTCGCGCTGCACTTCAACGCCCTTGTTGACCTCGCCCACCAGCGTCGCCAGTTCACGCACTTCTGTGGACAGGTTGTTGCACACGGTATGCGCCTTGTGCAAAACCATAGCCCCGCGCTCAGACTTGTTGCGCATGGCCTTCTTTTCTTCTTCAACCGTTGTAAGCCTTGCCTGCAGGCTCTCAACCTTGGCGTGCAATTCTTCAATAACAACGGCTTGTTCAGCCATGTTTTTTTCTGCATCGTGCAAATGGGTAAGGCAGTATTCGGCCCGCTGCACTTCGTCGCCCTGGCGAGCAGGGTTGTCTTCAGCAAAAAAGGCATCACTGCGCTCACGCAGTTTTTTGACCTTGTTCCTGTGACCCAGCCAAAGGGCCGCGTCAGCCAGGGCGCACAAGGCTGCCACAGCAAGCAGCGCCCACTGCATGCCCCGGATATTGCTTATGGCGGCAAGGCCGCCGAGGGTACACAGAATGATAATTTGCAGCAAAATGCCCATAGTTACCTGCCTTGGTTTACTTGCCTATCGGCACTATTATAATTACGCTTAACAGCAGGAAATGTAAATAAATCCACTTAGCACAAAAGAGGCTGAAATTATGGAACTTCTTGATTGCCTTGGGCTTGCTTGCCCGCAACCTGTCATACGTTGTCGGTCTGCTGTAGACAACGGCATGGAATGTTTGGAGGTTCTGGTTGATAACGAGCCTGCCCTGGAAAACGTGCAGCGCTTTCTTCAAAGCCGGGGCTACACTCTGAGCGCAACTGCGGAAGGACCGCAGAAGTGGCGTATTCGCGCTGCTCTGGATGCTGACGCCAGCGTGGCCCCCGCGCCTGAAGAACAGAAAGGGCACGAGCAGGATTTGCGCACCCTTGTGCTGATAACCACCGAAACCCTGGGCCGCGGTGACGACACGCTGGGCACGAAGCTTATGGAAAACTTTTTGGCTACGTTGCCGGAACTGGGCAACCGCCTGTGGCGTCTGGTGCTCGTCAATGGCGGCGTCAAGCTGACGGCCCAGCCCGGCCCGGCGCTGGAATCGTTGCAAAAGCTTGCACAGCAAGGTGTCTCCATACTTGTGTGCGGCGCTTGCCTTGGACATTACGGCCTTCTGGAAGCCAAGGCTGTGGGTGAAACATCCAATATGCTGGATATCGTGACCAGCCTTGATCTGGCGGACAAGGTTATTCGTCCCTGAGACGCGCCTGAAGCGGGCGTGTACCGCGATGGCAAAGAAAAACGGCATGAAAGAGCTTCATGCCGTTTTTCTTTGCGCAGTTGTATGACAGCGCGGTTATCTTTTCATGTCGCTGATAAGATCAGTCAGGCTGTGGGCCTGGGCTGCCAGATCAGCCACGGCTCTGGAAGCTTCCTCCATCGCCTGCGCCGTCTGTTGCGACATCTCGTTGATCTGCGCAATGGTATGGTTGATCTCTTCGCTGGCGGCAGACTGCTCTTCGCTGGCTGCCGCAATGGCGTTTACCTGATCTGCCGTTGCATCCACCGTGGACACGATAATCTCAAGGGCCGCGCCAGACTGGTTGGCAAACTCCGCAGCAAGATCAACTTCCTGAACGGCCTTGTCCACTGACTCCATACTGGCTGTGGTGCTTTTTTGTATGGCGCTGATGACTGCTCCCACATCATGAGTGGAGGCCATAGTTTTTTCAGCCAGCTTGCGCACCTCATCGGCCACGACGGCAAATCCCCGCCCGGCATCCCCGGCGCGTGCAGCCTCGATGGCGGCATTGAGGGCCAGCAGGTTGGTCTGGTCGGCAATGTCTGAAATGACGCCCATGATACGGCTGATATCCTGAGCATGCGAATTGAGAAGAACCATGTCTTCCTTGAGGCGCAGGGAGCTCTGATGCACATGATTGATGCTGTCCAGCGAACGGCTTACCACTTCTGCGCCTTCCTGGGCTCTTTGCCGCGTATCGGCTGAGGCCGTTGAAGCGTGCCCGGCGTTGCGGGCCACTTCCTGCACGGTGGCGTTCATTTCGTTCATGGCTGTAGCTGCTTCGGCAAGCCGTTGAGAAGTTTCCATTGTGCCGTGGTCAGATTGTTCTATTTGGGCTGAAAGCTGGGTTGAGGCAGCACTCACCACTTGCGCGACCTGCTCAAGCTTTTCCGCCGCCTGAAGCATGGCCTCGGTCTTGTTTCTGGCTTCAAGGCTGGCGGCTTCGGCTTGCTGCATGGCCTCGGTTGCCTTTTGCGACTGCTCCTGGGCATTGGCGGATTCGCGTTGTGCGTTTTCAATATGCTGCCGCAGTGCGTCAACCATAACTACAAGCGAGGCGTATACGCCTGTTTTGGCTTTGCCGTCATCCACATTGTAGTCGCCGTCAGCCACACGTCTGGCAATAATATCCAGCTCGCCAGGGTCCTTGCCCAGTTGTTTGTTGACGGACCGGGTAAGGGTGGCAACAAGAATAACGCTGATGAGCATGGCGGCCAAGGTCAGAAGAATGCTTGCCATGCGGGATGTTTCGGCGATGGCAGAGGCCTGATGGCTCGCCGCGCCGCTGCCGCTGACGTTCAACGCCACTATTTCATCGAACAAAGCCATGAGTTTGCGGAAAAGAGGGCGGTATTCATCGTCGTAAATGGTGAGAGCCTGGGTATGATTGCGATTGACAACCATTTCAACGATTCTTCCGCGGATGATGGATATAGTGCTTAGCGAAGAAAGTATTTCTTCAAATATTTCTTTGTCTTTGGTAGCCCTGGCACTGTCATGAGAGGTCATCAAGGCTTTGTATTTCTCTCCATTTTCTCTCAGCCCCTTGATGACTTCATCAATGCGATCCCGGTAATACTTTATCTCTTCTGACCCGTCATGCAGCATCATGGCTAAAAGATCTGCGCGCACCGAGAACAACTGCTGGTTCATGCTCTGAATGACAATGACGGAAGGCAGCCATGATTTGTCAACGGCTTCAATATTGTCATTGATATCAGACAGATTCTTCATGGAAACCCCGGATAGGGTAAGCATGATAAGAATGATCCCACAGAAGGATAAAACCATTTTAGTGCTAAGTTTCATTCAACTATCCGCCTTAGAATACTTTTGTATCTATATTTTATGGTAACTTGAATGTGATGATAAAAAATCACATCAAGAAATAGTATGCTTCAGTATGAATAACTATCTTTACATAAAAAAGATTTTATGCAAGATAATATTTATATAATGTTATTCTATATAATACGGAAGCGTAATAGACATTGGAACTATTTATTGCATTGCCTATACAAAAAATGGCAGTAATTATTGCTATTTGATTATCAATACCAATAAGTCTTTAAAATAGGCTATTTGATATTCTGCGTTGCTGAAGAGCTGGCAATAAACTGCATAAAAGCTATTTATAAATCACATGTGGTTTTATTTAATATCCTGAAATATATATTAAAAATAAATGTGAAAAAAATAACTTGGCATTGGTTTCAATGGGCGCTAGATTGAGCATGCAACCAATAGAAAAACCCGTGGCTTTATGCCAAAGGAGACTACTATGAAAGGTTTGGCCATGCTTCATCTGAATGCCGTTGGCTGGATTGAAAAGGAAGCTCCCAAGTGTGGTCCTCTGGATGCCCTGGTCCAGCCCCTGGCAGTGGCCCCCTGCACATCGGATGTGCACACCGTATGGGAAGGGGCGCTGGGCGACAGGCACAATCTTATTCTCGGTCACGAAGCAGTTGGTGAAGTGGTGGAAGTCGGCTCACTGGTGCGCGATTTCAAACCCGGCGACAGGGTTATTGTGCCCGCCATCACCCCGGACTGGAACTCGCTGGAAGCTCAGGGCGGGTATTCGATGCATTCCGGCGGCATGTTGGCAGGCTGGAAGTTTTCCAATTTCAAGGACGGCGTTTTTGCCGATATTTTTCACGTCAACGACGCAGACGGCAACCTTGCCCATCTGCCTTCAGACATGGACCCCGCCGAGGCGGTCATGTTGAGCGATATGGTGCCCACTGGCATGCACGGCGCGGAACTGGCCGACGTGCAGTACGGTGATTCAGTGCTGGTGGTGGGTATTGGCCCTGTTGGCCTGATGGCCGTGGCTGCGGCCGCTTTGCGCGGCGCTGGCAGAATATACGCCGTCGGGTCGCGGGCCGTATGTGTTGAAGCTGCCCGGCGGTATGGCGCGACCGATATTATAGATTACAGGCAGGGTGACATGGGCTCCCAGGTGGCGAGCCTTACTGGCGGAAAAGGGGTGGACAAGGCAATCATCGCTGGCGGCGATGTGGACACCTTTGCCGATGTTATCAAGGTTCTCAAGCCGGGCGGGCGCATCGGCAACGTCAACTACCTTGGCTCCGGGGATTATGTGAAGATTCCCCGCGTTGAATGGGGGTGCGGCATGGCCCACAAGACCATTGCGGGGGGCCTGATGCCTGGTGGCCGCCTGCGCATGCAAAAGCTGGCAAGCATGCTTTCTGTGGGACGCCTTGACGTTGCCCCCCTGCTTACCCATCGCTTCCACGGTTTTGACAAGCTGGAAGAAGCCCTGATGCTGATGAAGGACAAGCCGCGCGATCTTATCAAGCCCGTGGTGACTATTTAGGGAAACGCTGATTTATTCCGTTTGGCGGCGTTGCTTCGCTTTTTTTGAAACAGTCGAGGACAGAAGAGTCCACTCCTGCTTCAAAAAAAGATCGCGCCTTGCCAAAAGAAATAACTGCGCGTTTCCAGGAGCTCTTTAATCAGTGCTTCCTTAGAACATTTTAATTTTGAAATGCTCAGATTGTTGCGTGAGCAGCCGCCCATAGCAGAGGAGCAAGTACAGTTTCAGCATTGCGACACAGGCTTTAAGCCTTGTAACAGCCGTGCTCAAGCTTTGAGAGATATATTCTCTGCGCAAATCAACCCTGGTTTGATACGGCAAAGCCGCTCCATATCCCCAAAGGAAAGGAGAGCGGCGTCCATTCCAGCCACTACGGCAGGTGGGCGCGCTCTCCTTTTTTATGTTGTTCGCAAGGCAGATATGAAAAGGGCTGCGCCTCAGTGCAAATGGACATGGCGCTTGCAGTTTATTCTGACAATCAGGCAGGCGTGCCGTGCAGCCAGCAGGCCACTTTGTGCTGTCCGCCCAAATCAAAGAACGGCGGCATTTTTTCATGGCAAAGAGGCATGGCCTGAGGGCAGCGGGGATGAAAAGGGCAACCCGCAGGCATGGAGCGCAGTGAGGGCACGCTGCCCGGAATGGTCGGCAGGCGGTCCAGCCCTCTGGAACGGGCGCTGGGCGCCGCGTGAAGCAGGCCTTGCGCATAGGGATGCAGCGGATGGGCGAAGAGTTCGTGAGCCGGGGCATATTCCGCAAGTCTTCCAGCGTACATGACGCCCACGGCATGGGCCATCTGGGCTGCCACGCCCAGGTCATGCGTGATAAGCAGCACGGCCATGCCGCGTTCCTGGCTTCGGGCGAGTATAAGACGCAAAATTTGTCCCTGAATGGTCGCGTCCAGTGCCGTGGTAGGCTCGTCGGCCAGCAGCAGCTCGGGGCGGCAGGATAAAGCCATAGCTATCATTACACGCTGCCGCATGCCGCCCGAAAGCTGGTGCGGGTAGTCGTCGTAGCGGCTCTCCGGTGAAGGAATACCCACCTCGGTCAGCAGGGATATGGCTTCATTGCGGGCTTCAGTCCGGTTCATCGCCAGATGCAGACGCAGGGGTTCGGCCACCTGTTCGCCGATCTTGAGGACCGGATTGAGAGACGTCATGGGCTCCTGAAAGATCATGCCCACGCGGCGGCCCCGGATGTTTCTCATATCACGCTGTGGCAGGCGCAGAATGTCCTGCCCGTCCAGTATGACATTGCCGTCCAGCCGGGCGTTGTCCGGCGTGAGGCGCAATATTGCCTTGGCAGTGAGACTTTTACCGCAACCCGATTCGCCCACAAGGCAGGTGATATGCCCGTGGGGCATATTGAAGCTCACATCCCTCACAGCGGGCAAGGGGCCGTCGTCCGTCTGAAAGGTGACGGAAAGATTGCTCAGGCGCAACAGGGGCGTGCCGTCCTGGCGCGCGGCTTGCTGTGCTTGCTCTGTCTGAGAAGGCGTTGTGTCTGTGTTCATGATGTCACGCTTGCAAAAGGGCGAAGGGCTGATGCGGCCTATGCGCTCATGAAGTTCTGCCATTTTTCCAGCAGGGCGCGCAGGGCGTTGCCCCGGTGGCTGCGGGCGTTCTTTTCGTCTCTGGTCAGCTCCGCAGCGCTTTTGCCGATATGCGCGTCAAAAAATACGGGGTCATAGCCAAAACCGTTCTGACCGCGTGGGGCTGTAAGCAGGTTGCCTTCCCAGGTGCCGCGCACGACCATTTCTGCGCCGTCAGGGCGCACGCAGGCCATACTGCTCACAAAGCGGCAACCGCGCTTGCCCTCGGGCACGTCGGCAATCTCATGCATAAGTTTGCGTATGTTGCGGGCGTCGCGGCTTTCGCCGGGCAGGCCTTCCCAATCGTCCGAGTAGCGGGCCGAATACACGCCGGGTCTGCCGTCCAGGGCGTCCACTTCGAGGCCAGAGTCGTCAGCAATGCTTATGAGGCCTGTCAGGCGGGTTACTTCACGGGCCTTGATGCAGGCATTTTCTTCAAAGGTAACACCTGTTTCTTCAATTTCACCAATGTCGGGAAAAGACTCCAGACCCAGAACTTCCACGCCAAAAGCGGCAAGGGGATCAGCCAGTTCGCGCACCTTGCCCGCGTTATGCGTGGCCAGTACGATCCGTATGGGCTTTATACTCATATCTGTATGCTCCTTGGCGGTGGGCCGCCTGAATTCAATGCGTCTTGTGCCGATGGGGCATCACCACTGTAGCCACTATGATGCCGCTGATGACCAGCGCGCCGCCCAGCAACTGTGCAGGAGCCACACTTTCACCAAGTACGAGCATGGCGGCTATGCCTGCGAACACGGGCAGACTGTAATAGACCATGCCAGCGCGGACAGGCCCGATGCGGTCAATAGCTACAGTCCACAGCCAGAAGGACAGGGCCGAACAGCCTATGCCTGCATAAAGCACGCTTACAACCAGCGGTGTGGACAAATGGGGCCGGGGCAGCATGACGGCTTCAATAGCCGTGAAGGGCAGCGAATAGAGCAGGCCCAGAGCAAAGGTAGCCAGACTGAAGCCTATGGGCGAAATTTCAGGGCTGCGCTGCCGGATAAACAGGGAATACAGGCCGAAGCACAAAACTCCGCCCAAGGCCCAAAGGTCGCCCTCGTTAAAACGCAGGTGCGCCAGCCTGTCCCAGTCGCCTCGGCTGACAAGAACGGCTACTCCGGCCAGCACCACAAGCACGCCCGCCATACGGCGCGGCGAGATGGGCTCGCTGTAAAGCACACGGGAAAGAATGAGAATGACTACAGGAGCCGTGGGCACCAGCAAGGCCATATTGATGCTTTCTGTGGTCTGCCCGGCCTTGTAGATAAGCGTGTTGAGCAGGGTAACGCCAAGAATGGCCAGCAGTGAAAGGCCGCGCCAGTTCTTCTTGATGGCGGGCCAGTCCGTACCCCAGTGTTTGGGGGCAAAAGGCAGCAGAATGATGAGGGCGATAAACCAGCGCCAAAAATTGCACTGCCAGGGGGGGATAAGCCCGGCGACGGCTCTGGCCACCACAAAGTTGCCGGACCAGATGATGACGGCAAGAAGTGCGCAGGAATAGCCCGTTACGGTTTTTTGCATGACTGAGTCCAGAGCCGACTGGTGAGTCCGGTAAAGATAATGGCGGCCGCAAGCCGCCGTAGCAGGAGAGTGTAAGGCATATGTGCGGCAATGGCAAAGGTGGCATTGTCCGTTGCCGCAGGCAGAGGATTTTGAAGAGATGTGTATATAAAAATTTATAATTATTACAGTATGTTTTATTCGCTTGTGCGCTGTGGCACTTTCCTTTTCCACAGCAAGGGCGTACAATAAATACTTAAACTTCACTAGTAAGGAAATGAGCATGAAACTCACGGATATATTTGCAGTACCCACCCCTGAAACGCGCATTCCCGTCCCCTACGTTATCGCCGAAGCCGGGGTGAACCACGAAGGCAGCATGGAAATTGCCCGCAGGCTCATTGACGAAGCTGCGGAAGGCGGCGCGCAGGCCATCAAGTTTCAGACATACAAAGCGGGCACCTTGGCGTCCAAGGATTCTCCGGCCTACTGGGACACCAGCAAGGAACCGACAAAAAGCCAGTACGAGCTGTTCAAAAAGCACGATTCCTTCTGGAAAAACGAATTTGAAGCTCTTAAAAAACACTGCGACGCAACGGGCATAGCCTTTATGTCCACGCCCTTTGACGTTGAATCCGCACATTTTCTCAACGATCTTATGGACGTGTTCAAAATTTCCTCGTCGGACATCACCAACAAGCCCTTCATTCGCATTTTGTGCGATTTCGGCAAGCCCATCCTGCTTTCCACAGGCGCGGCCCACTTGCATGAAATTGCCGAGGCGGTGGAATGGATCGAAGAAAAAGGCAACAAACTTGCCCTGCTGCACTGCGTGCTCAACTACCCCACGGCAGACGAGCATGCGGCCCTTGGCATGATTCCGGCCCTCAAACGCCACTTCCCGCAGCACGCCATCGGTTATTCCGACCATACCTTGCCCAAGGACATGCACATCCTTGAAACCGCCACCCTGCTTGGGGCGCGTGTGCTGGAAAAGCATTTTTCCCACGACAAGTCCTTGCCCGGCAACGACCACTATCATGCTATGGACAAGAACGATTTGCGGCACTTCTTTGAGCGCCTTGCCGGTACTCTTGCCAGCGTGGGCGACATGAACCTGCGTGCCTTGCCGGAAGAAGAGCCCGCCCGCCGCCACGCCCGCCGTTCGCTGGTTACGGCCCGTGCCGTGCCTGCCGGAACAGAGATCAGCGCTGCTGACCTGACCTGGAAGCGCCCGGCCCACGGCATTTCGCCGCGCAATTATGATGAAGTTATTGGTATGCGCGCGCGGCATGATCTGGATGAAGATATGGTGCTGCACTGGTCTGATCTGGACTGCGGCGACAAGGCCTAATTATGAACCAGGAAAGCAGCATACTCGTTCTTGGGCGCATGCCGCGTGATGCGGAACCGGAAACGCACCGGCCTGCCGGGCCGTGGTGCTTTGTTGAGCAGGAAGAATTTTTTCCTTCCTGGGACAAGCGCTTTGCTTTTCCGCCTGAACCGCTAGCTGAAGTGTCCGCCGTGGAGCATGCCTGCAAGTGCGCGCAAGCCCTGTGTGCAGACAGCATAGCTCCTTTGGCCGCTGAACTGTGTTCTCACAGTGAAGACCTGCCCGCTGCCTACTGGGAAACCCTGCTGGCGCCCTGGGCCATAAATATGGCCTCACAGATCGTTGACCGTTGGGGCCGCGTCAAGGCAATGGCCGAGGTGTGGGGTGATGAATCCATTCATGTGCCCCTTTTGCCCCGCGACTGCCATTTTGCCTTTTGGACAGAGCCGGACTTCACGCTGCACGGGGCTCTTGGGCACTCATTCAACCATTGGCTTTTCTCCCGCCTTTTTGAGGCGCTCTTTCACGAGGGCTGGCCTGAAAAATGGACGTGGGAATACCTGTCGCCAGTGCGGCGTGAATATGGATCTGACCAGCACCCCAGCGGCAAGGCCCGTTTGCGTAACATGGCTCGCAAGGCCATGCTGTGCCTGCCTTTTCCCAAGCTCAAGGGCGTAAGCTGGAAGCAAAGCCTGCGGTTTTCGTTGTCCTTGCTGCACAAAAGTCAGGGGCATGATTATTCGCAATCCCTGTCCTCCTATGGCAAGGCTGCCACAGGTATAGACGTGGGGCTGCCGGGCTGCCTGGACGTCATGTCCGTGTTTCTGGCGGGCATGCCCCGGTCCCTGCGCCTGCTGCGCCACCCGGAAAGTCTGGGGACAGGGCTGTTGGCCCCCAGGGTGCGTGTAGCCAGCGTATTGTCCTATGAAGACGCCGAGTACCGGCAAAAACTGGCTGTCTGGCGTGGGCGCGGGCACAGGCTCATGTATGTGCAGCACGGCGGCAATTACGGGCAGGTGCGCTGCGCCTGTGATACGGCGATGGTGGAGTATTCACAGCATGCCTTTGCCACCTGGGGCTGGAGTGAGCACGGCTGCAGCCGGGGCAACTTCATTCCCGTGCCCTACCCGCAACTGGCCCGCATAAAGAAGCGCTGGCACGGGCAGGACGGGTACAACCTGCTGCTGGTCGGGACGGAAATGCCTGCCTACGGCTACAGGCTGGATGCCCATCCCACGCCCTTGCAACTGGTGGATTACCGGCGCGACAAGCTGCGCTTCTTTGAGGCTATGGGGCGTACTTTGCAGAGTTGTTCGCAGTACCGTCCCTACTTTTCGCTGCCGGGTTCCTTGCGCGACGCAGACTGGCTGCTGGAGCGCATGCCGCAGGTGAGGTTGTCTACCGGCCCCTTGCAGCCGCAGATCCTGTCCTGCCGCCTGTTGGTAGTGGATCACAACTGTACCACCACCCTTGAAGCTTTGGTGGCCAATGTGCCTACCATTTTGTTCTGGCGGCGAGATGTGTGGCCCGTTACCCCGCAAAGTGACGCCCTGCTGGACGTGCTGACCAGGGCGGGCATACTGTTTGCCACGCCTGAAGAAGCCGCCGCCAAAGCGCTGGAAGTATGGGAAGACCCGCGTGCATGGTGGAGCCGCACTGCGGTGCAGGACGCCAGGCGCGCCTTTTGCGCCCTACAGGCCTTAACGGTCAAGGGCAATGAAAATCATTATTGGATTCAAACGCTGAAGAGTCTGTAACACATGCAAATTCGTGTATCTGCCATAGTTTTATTGGTGGCCCTGTGCCTTTCGCCCTTGTTGTTGCCTCAGGGCACGGCCTGTGCTGATGATGGAGACAGTCTGCGTCAAGTGCAGACCGCCTTGAACAAAAATGATTATGATGAGGCCGTTCGCCTGCTCAAACCCCTCGTGGACAGCGGCAATGCCGAGGCGCTTTATGTAATGGGCCGTCTTATTCTGGACGGTAAGGGTGTGAAGAAAAACCGCACCCGCGCGGCCGAATTTTTCCGGCTGGCAGCGGAGAAGGGCGACGTAAGCGCCATGAATTCATGGGCCACGGCGCTGGTTTCCGGCGACGGCGTGCCCCGTAACTATCGCGAAGCTGCCCGCTGGTTCCGCAAAGCGGCGGAGCAGGGTCTTGCTATGGCCCAGTATAACCTTGGCTATCTCTATGCCTATGGTCGCGGGGTTAACAAGGATGAAAACGCCGCCATTGACTGGTACAGCCGTGCCGCCAATCAGGGGCTGGCTTCGGCCCAATACTCCCTTGGCTGGACGTATCTGAACAGCAGCGGGGAAAACCAGAGCGACACCAAAGCCGCTCATTGGTTTGAAAAGGCTGCCGAGCAGGACCATGCCAAGGCGCAGAACAATCTGGCCTTCATGTATGCCGAGGGGCGCGGTTACGCGCAGGACCCGGCCAAGGCTCTGCAATGGTACACCCGTGCCGCCGAGCAGGGGTATGCCGAGGCCCAGTATAACCTTGGTTTTATGTATGAGCAGGGCCGTGGCGTGCCTCAGGATTACAATCAGGCTGTGGACTGGTACCGCAAGGCTGCCGAGCAGAATGAGCCTGCCGCCCAGTACAGTCTGGGGCTTATGTATGATCAGGGCACAGGCGTGCCGCGCAACCTGAGTGAAGCCAACCGCTGGTACAACCTGGCTGCCAAAAATGGCGATCCTGACGCCAAGGCTGTTGTGCGTGCCCAGAACAACAAGCCTCAGCCCGTTCGCAAGGCGCCTGCCCCGAGCAAGCAACAGCAGAAAAAAGATAAAAAACAGCAATAGCTGTTTTTACATTCTTTCTTTGAATATCAAGAGGCCCGCATTGAAAGAGTGTGGGCCTCTTTTCTGTGCTTGCTGTGCGAGAATGGTTGCGGTGCGCAGTGGAAAAAGAGGTGGAGTTGCTTTGGCGAAGGGTGGTTGTGTCCTGCGTGTATGGGGCTTTTTACCAGGACGTTACTTGTGCAGTATAATGCCCAGTGTGCCCAGCGGGCATGAGAGCTTTTCAATTTCCTTTGCTTGGGCCGCCTGCGCGGCGTGCGGCAGAAGGGGGCCTGTTAGGGGCTGCCGCCCCTCCGAGGCCCCCTCTGCACTCCCCCCGGACAACCCCGCTGGGTTTTCGTAGCTCTCCATTCCCACAGGTTAGCCTTCAAGGGTTTTCCATCTTGCACCATTTTACGAGGGCTGCGCGGCTTCTGCTTCGGGAGCTTCCCTCCCCTTGGTCGGGTGATCTCCCTGCGCGCCGCGCAATGCCATCTGGCGCTTTCGCGTTGGGTGTTGGCTGTGTGGGGCGGCTGGGGCCAAGGTTAACCTGGCGACTCCTGAGTAAACCTACTCCCATTGTAGTATCCATGTTTTCATCGGCAGTGTGTGCAACTGCATAGGTAATTTGATTGGGATTGAGCAATTTCTCAGGCGAAGTGCAGGCCATTGCCGGGGGCGGCGTCATAAAGAACCGAAGCCGACTCGTCGGCGAGGTTCGTGCGTAGCCGCCCCCGGAAAAGATACTTGGTGGTCGGGGTAGAACAGGGGGTGCTTCGGGGGGGATGCAAGGGGGGCCGAGAAGGGGGCGAAGCCCCATAACCGGCCCCGTCTTGCCGCGCGCCGCGCAGGCGGCAGAACTAAAGAGAAGAAAAGCCTCAGTACCCGCAGGGTACAAGTCGTTTCATAAAGGCGATTCCATTCCTCTATTGCGCCCGCAGGCCGCATCCGCCTTGCCGCGCGCCGGGCAGGCGGCAGAGTTAAAGAGAAGAAAAGCCGACGAACCCGCAGGGTGCAAACGGTTTCATAAATGCGACTCCATTCTTTTATTACGCCCGCAGCGATCCTCTGCCTTGCCGCGTGCTGTCAATCTTCACTTAAAGCCATCCAAAATAGCAAGGCCGTCCATACGAAAGTATGGACGGCCCCGCTCAATGTATTGTCTTGGGCAGCTTATTTTTTGCCGCTCTTCTTGTTTTTCTTGGCACTCTTGGGAGCAGGTTTTTGGGCTGCTGCGCTGGCGGCCTTGGGTGCATCCTTTGGCTTGGTTTCAGCCTTGGGCGTTTCTTCAGTCTTGGCTGCTTCTACAGGAGCTGCATCGGCGCTGGGAGCGTCATTGGTTGCTGCAGGGGCAGCTTCCTGAACCTTGGCTTCAACGACTGCTTCAGTTTTGGGCTTTTCCGCAGGAGCGGCCTGTTCTTCAGGCTTCACTGCGGGAGCAGCTTCCACCTTGGCTTCCACAGCTTCGGGAGCTGCCTCTGCCTTGGTTTCCACAACTTCAGCGGCAACTTCGGTAGCGGCTTCAACCTTGGGTGAGGCAGCAGGCGTTTCAGGCGCAGCCTCGCCCTTGGGCGCTTCAGCGGGTTTTTCAGAAGCCGTGGTTTCAGCCTTGGCAGCTTCTGCAGGTTTGGCAGCAGCTTCACCGTCGGCAGGAGCCACAGCCTTTTTTTCAGGTTTGGGCATTTCCACCACGGTGCCGTCGGCCAGCACCAGTGAAAGGGCGTGGGCCGGGCAGGCTTCCATACAGGCAGTGATGCGCTTGCCGTTCTCCATACGCCATGCGCGGCACATGTCACAACGCACGGCCACTTCGCGGCGGGCGCGCTGGGCGAGGGTTTCGCCGTCTTCACCGTCCACCGAAGGCATGCCGATGGTTTCCATCGTTATGGTGCCATACGGGCAGGCGGCCATGCACATTTTGCAGGCCACGCAGTACTGGACGCGCATGATGATGCGCCCCTGTTCGTCCTGCTGGAGGGCCCCTGTGGGGCAAACGTTGACACAGGGGGCATGAGGGCACTGGTGGCAGCGCACTGTGGTCTTGAAGCCATCGGCCTTGACCACCTGCACGCGCGACACGAGTTCGTCGCGGTGCTTCATGGCTTCCTTGAAGCTCATTCCGTGGTGAGCAGCGATACAGGCCACTTCACAGCGGCGACAGGCGCGGCATTTGTCGGGTACGACCTGGATGTGTTCAGTCATGGTCCGTTTCCTCGGGTGCAACGTGCAGGGCCATCAGGGTTAGTCCGTGGCCCCCGTTGAAGTGGATGTTTTCGCCGCCGCAACTGGGGCAGACGAAATGCCGTTGCGTCAGGCTGAATTCATGGCTGCAATCGGTACAGCGACAGGCCAGGGGCGCTGTCTGCAAAAGCAGTTGCGCTCCCTCGGCCGGGGTGCCTTCCGCAAAGAGTTCAAAGCAGCCGATAAGGGTCTGCGCCTCCACACAGGCAATGAGGCCAAGCTGGCACTCTAGCTTGTGTATGTGCTTCACCTGATTTTCCGGGTGCGCCGCATTGTGATCCTTCAGAGCTTTCAGACAGATGTCCAGCAAACCCTGAACCAGACTCGCTTCATGCATGTTGCACCCTTCGCTGCTTTGACCCCGGCACGCAATAAACCTCTAGCGTTCCGTGCAGGAGACGCAGGGGTCAATACTGTTGGTGATCAGGGCAACGTCGGACACATTGCAGTCACGCATCATCACGCCCAGAGCTTCCCAGTTCATGTAGGAAGGCACGCGCCACTTGAGCCGTGCGGGCATATCCGTTCCATTGGTGCGAATATAGTAGAAGACCTCGCCTCGCGGCGCTTCCGAGCGGGCGCAGGCTTCTGCCGTGCGTATCTGGCGCATGGGGGCGGTCACTTCGCCGTCGGGCAACTGAGTGATGCACTGCCGGATGATCTTGAAGGATTCAAATATCTCGTGCAGGCGCACCATGGTGCGGGCGTGAATGCAGCAACCCTGTTCAACAACGGTTTTGAATTCCACATCAGGATAGGCCGCATAGGGCGAATCCTTGCGCACATCCAGGTGCAGACCTGATCCGCGCGCCACCGGGCCCACAACGCCCAGGCGAATGGCGTCTTCCTTGGGCAGCAGGCCAAGGCCGCGGGTACGGGCCAGCACCATGCTGTTGGTGTCATAAATCTCGCGGATTTCGTCCACCTGAGGTTCAACCTTGTCCAGCATGTTGCGCATGTAATCCAGCAGGGCGGCATCTACACTATATTTGACGCCGCCGATGCAGTTGGCGGCAAGGTTCATGCGGTTGCCGTAAACCGTTTCTTTCAGGTCCTGCATCATTTCGCGCACTTCCATGACGTGCATGAACAGCGACTTGAAGCCGATGATGTGGGCTTGAATGGCAGTGTTGAACAGGTGCGAAGAAATACGCTTGATTTCTTCGGCGATCACGCGCAGGTAACGCGCACGGTCGGGGATGGTAATGCCTAGTACGTTTTCAACAGCCATGCTGTAAGTAAAGGAATGACTGTTGGAACACAGCGAGCACACGCGTTCGGTGAGCGTTACGTTTTTGACCAGGTTGCGCTGGGTGGCCATTGCCTCCATGCCGCGATGCACGTGCCCCGAAGTCAAGTCAACGTGACGTACGATTTCGCCGTCCACCGTCAGGTTGAAATATACCGGTTCCTCAAGGGCCACATGTACTGGCCCCAGGGGCATAGTAAAGGTACTGGTCATGACTGCTTCTCCTTATCCTGGAGGATGCGTTCCCACAGGTCAGTGGTGCAGGCCCCGTTCATCATAATGGACAGAGGTACGGCTTCGTTGAGAATGCCAGCGTCCAGCTCTTCATCGAGGAAGAGACGGCGCGGGTTGGGATGCCCCATGACCTGGATGCCGTAAAGCTCTATCATTTCTCTTTCGTGCCAGTCCGCATTGGCGAACAGCGGCGTAATAGAGGGCACCGTGGGCCATTCGCCATTGAGAGTAACAGTCATGTTGTAAATAAAACCCTGAATCTCAAAGTGATAGCAGATTTCCTGCATGGGTTCGCTGAGCTGGCGGCGGTTGTAGGCCGTCACCATCGCCAGGCGGGCGTCCGCATCGCGAAGTATCTGCGCGCCCTGAGTGAGCATTCGGGGAGTGCCCAGGCGAAACCAGTGATAGGCATTGCCGAAGCTGTCAGTGCTATGATGTATGGCGTCGTCTTCGGTCGAGCAGAGAGCGGTAAGGCCCTCGATGACCTTGGCATTGCCGTTGATGACTTCTTGCATATGTTCTCCGCGGCCAGGCCGCTAATCTTTTGTGGGCGCTGCCGAAGTGACGACAAGTTCAACCGGTGCCTCATCAGCTGTCGTGGGCAGCATGCAGGCATTACGCTTTGCATCTTCGATCTGTCGACACTTGGGACACATCTTGCGAGTAAACTCGGGATCAATTTCGGTATTCCAGGCATAGAGTTTGTCAGCCAGAGCTTTGGGAATGGGGCGCATAAGCGCGCCACACACCACGCAGGGCTCATACTTTATGGTATGCTGCTCAAGCCTGTTATATTTTTCGGCCTGCGTATGGGCCGAATGCCAGTCTGTGCTGATGCTCATGGCCCCGGTGGGGCAGTAATGACGGCATGAGGCGCACAGGCAGCACGAGTTTTGCCAGATGGTGATGGTAAAGCCTGATCCGTCGGGTTGCTGGCCGATATGAATGGCCCCCGCCGCGCAGGAGTGACGGCAGATGCCGCAGCCCATGCACAGGTCAGGATCTACCACAGCCCTGCCGCGCAAACGGTCAGGGGTAAAGGTTTCACCCAGAGGAAAAGGGTCGGTGCTGGGGCCTTCGAGCAGGTTGCGGAATAAGACTTTAAGAAAGCCCGCCATACTATTCCTCCACGCCCAGTTTTTTCAGCCAGATAGACCGGGCCAGCACGACGCCCTCAAGAATGGCCTGGGGCCGGGGCGGACAGCCGGGCACGTTTACGTCCACGGGCAGGTAACGGTCAATGGGGCCTTCAATGGAGTATCCTTCACGGAACACCCCGCCGGATATGGGGCAAATGCCCACAGCCACCGTAACTTTGGGTTCGGGAATTTCGTCCCATACCCGCAGCACACGGTCACGTACTCTGGTGGTGAGAGGGCCGGTGATAAGCACAATGTCGGCGTGACGGGGGCTGCCGCAGTAGCGGCAACCCAGACGTTCAACGTCGTAGCGCGGTATACAGGCCGTGGTGGCCAATTCCACGTCACAGCCATTGCAGGAACCGGCGTTGATGCGGAACAGCCACGGCGAACGCACGGAAAGTTTTTTAAGCATGTTATCCAGCGACACGGCGGCCTCCTTACATCACCCAGACCAGTATCAGACTGCACAGCGCGAGCGCAGCGGGCACAGTTACATAGAAGCGAAACGCCTGGTCAATACGGAAACGCCCGGTGGCCGATTTGACCAGGGTAAGCGAAACCAGCATGAGCGCGAGACACTTGCACAGGAACCACAACAAATTGATCGGCCACCATTCAGATATGGTGCCGGGGAAGAAAAGCGCAACCCCCAGCCCCAGAACAACGAAGGTCTTGAGGGCCGACGTGATCTGAAAAAGCGCCAACAGCGGGCCGCCGTATTCAAGCAGCGGGCCTTCAACAATTTCGGTTTCCGCCTCGGGGATATCAAAGGGTACAACACCCATAGTGCCGGGCAGGAAGATGAGGTAGGCCAAAAAGGCCGGAATCATCGACGGGTTGAAACCAAAGGAACCTGTCTGTTGTTGCAGGGCCACGATCTTGAAGAGCGAAAATTCCGCTCCCCACGCGCCGCCAGCCAGCGTTTTGCCCGTGAGCATGGCCACGGCCAGCAAAATCATGAGCAAAGGCATTTCGTAGGCGAACATGAGCATCATTTCGCGTGAAAAACCCACAGCGCCGTATGGCGAACTGGAAGCCGAACCACCAAGCATGATGGCCATGGCCGGAATGGGCAGCAGGTAGAAAATCACCAGCAGGTCGCCCATATTGAACAGACCGTTGTACACGCCGGCGATGGGGATAAAGGCCGCACACACGGCCATGCCCGTGAAGCCGAAGACGGGTGCCAGCAAAAATGCCGGGCGGCAGGCCGTCTTTGGAATCAGGGTTTCCTTGGTCAGCAATTTGGCAATGTCCAGCCAGGGCTGCACCAGCGGCGGCCCCACGCGACGTTGCAGGCGGGCTTCCACGCGGCGGTCCAGTCCTTTGAAGAACATGGCCACCATCAGGGCAAATGCCCCGCCGGGGAAGACGCACATGTGCAGTATGGCAAGCAGGGTATCGCTCATGAGCGGTTCTCCTTGGGCGTATTCCCACCGCCAAGCAGGCGGGTGAGACCACCGTATATGCTGGAAGGCGTCATGCGGCTGGTGGCCATTTCAGGCGGCAGACCGCAGGTGTGCACATCAATTTCGCGCAGGCGGGTAAAGCGCTTCACGAACCAGTAGCCGCCCGTGAAGGCCAGGGCCATCATGACGAACATCCCCGTGGCGTTCCAGGCGCCTGCGCCTGAAAGCACGCCCGACATGCCAACATTAAGCGGCATGAAGCCGTACTCGAACAACACGGAGTTGATGGGGCCAAGCGCGAGGCCGGGGAAGATGCCGGTCAGCACGCAGCCTGCAGCCAGAATGCCCATGGGCACACGCATGATGCGCGGCACTTCCTTTATTTCGTCAAGGTCCTGCGCAGGTTGACCCAGGAAGGCCGCATGCAGGAACTTGGCAATATAGGCCATTGTCAGCACGCTGCCTATGAGGGAAAGCAGTGCCAGGAAGGGCTGGCCCGCCTCCATAAGCGCATGATAAATGAGCCATTTGGACGAGAAACCGCTGGTGGGCGGCACACCGATCACCGAAAGCCCGGCAATGGCGAACATAGCCAGGGTAAAGGGCATCTTGCGGCCAATGCCGCCAAGGTCGTCCAGAGTTTCCCTGTGGCTGGCGAACATGACTGCGCCGCACACAAGGAAGAGCAGGTCCTTGAAGAAAACGTGGTTGATGACGTGCAACATGCCGCCCGCGTATCCAAGCGCGCCGCCCGCCGCCACTGCCAGCACCATATAGCCGAGCTGGCTTACGGTTGAGTAGATGAAGATAAGCTTGAGTCCATTGCTGCGCAGAGCCTGAAGGGCAGCCATAATGATGGTGATGCCGCCTATCCACATGACAGGTACGCTGATGGAGCTCTGTTCAAAGCCGCCCAGTATGCCCGCAACGGCGAAACCGCCGCCCAGCAGCATAAAGAGCTTGATAAGGCCCAGGATGGCGCTCTTCAGCAGAACTGAGGAGATGTAGCCGGACACAGGCGTGGGAGCCAGGGCCGGATGCATCTGCCAGTCAATGCGGAAGGGCAGCTGCGCAGCCTTCATCACAAAGCCTGCCGCCAGCAGAGCCATGCCAAGCCACGTCGCGCCAGCGGGCAGGTTGGGCACCATGCCGTCCAGCAACAGCGCCGTGAAGGGCGTGAAGGGTCCAATGACGCACAGGCCAACAAAGATGAAGCCCGCGCCGAAGACGTTGAAGATAAAGTACTTGAAGGCTTCGCGCAGGGAGGCTTTGTCGCCTTCATGAGCAATGGCCATGTAGAGCGTCCACGAACTCATGATTTCCCAGAACAGGAAGAAGCTCAGCAGATACTGGCTGGCCGCCATACCCACCAAACCGCCACACATGGCAGTAAAGGCACAGTAGAAACGCCACTGCCTGTGGCTGTGTTCCATATATCCCAGAGCGTAGCTCATGTTCACCGCGCCCAGCAGGGGCACAATGAGGGCAAAGCAGAAGGAAAGCGTGTCCAGTCCGCGTCCGAACAGGATGACCAGCAGGGCCGTGGCAAGCAGTACGCCCACGCTGACCTTGCCCGCCATGATGCGGTTCTTGTGGAAGAGGGCTGGCAGCAGGGCGCCGAATACAGGTACCACCACGTAAATGGGCCAGCTAACGTGCATGGCCAGCAGTACGCCTGCGTCCGCCGGATTGGGCACAAAGGCCAGAGAAGCCACCGGGGCTACAAGCTGCATGGCCAGCTGCGGGGCAAGGCCAAGCAGAACGCACAGGCCCGCCAGTACGCCCATACCAACGCGCATGGTCACCGGAGCTTCCGTAACCGTGGGCAGATAGTCGGGGCGTTCTTCAAAAATCAGGGTTTTGAGTATGCGGGTATAGTAGACAAGACCCACAAGGGAACCGCCAAGAATAAGCGCGGCCAGCCAGAGCTGTCCTGCCTCGGTGGCGGCCTGGATCATCAGGAATTTGCTGTAGAATGCGCCAAAGGGCGGCAGACCCATAATACTCACAAGGCCTATGCCCATGCAGGCCACAGTGAAGGGCATCTGGCGGCCCAGGCCGCGCAGGTCGCTGAGCTTGCGGCTGCCGCTACGCATGATGAGTGCGCCTGCGCCAAGGAAGAGCAGGTCCTTCATGATGGCATGGTTGAACATGTGCCACAGCGCGCCCGTGGTCGAAAGCCATGTGCCTATGCCGAGCACCAGCGCAATTTCACCAAGCTGCCCCAGGGTGGAGTAAGCCAGCATGCGCTTGATGTCGTTCTGGCGCAGGGCCATGACCTCGCCCAGAATAAGCGTGGCCGCGCCAGTAAAGACCAGGCCCGTACCAAGCCAGGAAAGGCCGAAAAGGCCGGGCAGGGTGCTGACCATGGGCCGCATGAGCAACACGGCCACAATGCCGAAGATACCCATTTTGGTGATGATGCCTGAAAGAGGCGCCGACACCGAGGAAGGTGCAGCCGGGTGAGCATCGGGCAACCACGAATGCAGGGGCACAAGGCCGGCCTTGACGCCAAAGCCCATCAGGCAGAGCACAAAGGCTGCCTGAACCACAGGGGTGGGCACAAAACCTTCACCAAGCATAAGCAGGCCGGGCAGCATGAACAGCGCGCCGCCCGCGCACATGACATAATATTTGAGGCCAGCGTCAAATGCGCTGCGCCGTCCTTCGTGCACTACCAGGAAGTAGGAAGCGAAGGTCATGAGTTCCCAGTACCCATAAAGGCCCGAAGCGTCGGTGCTGGAAACTATGCCAGCCAGAGAGCCGAAGGTGAGCAGCAGGAAAAACCAGTAGCGCCCCTGATGCCGCCCGTGGATGTAGCCCTGCGAGTATACGCAGACCACAAGGGCCACAAGGCTGATCATAACCAGGAACAGTTTGGCAGTGGCCGGAGCGTCCGCGACAAGCACGGTAACAAAGGCCAGGGCCGCGAAGGCCGTTCCTATGACGGGAGCCATGCGCATGCGGGCAAGAAATGCTCCGCCCACAGCAAACGCGCCGAGGTAGTAACACCAGTAAGCCGGGTGCACAGGCGAATGTGGCGCGTCAAACCCGTACTGGCCGCCAATGAGGGCCGTAAGCGGGCCACGGAAGAGGCCCATGAGGCCTACCGCCACAGCAAGGCCGATCACCAGACCGGAGCCGCCACGCATGGGGCCGAAAGCCGTGGGAGCGTCTTCAGGTGCGTCTTCCAGAACTATGCGGCGTACGGCATTGACATACAACCAAATGAAGACGGTGGTGGCCAGAGCCATAACCAGAAGGCCGGTAAGGCCAGCAGGCATGGCATCAAGCACGGCTGCATTAATGAAGAGGCGAGCCTCGGGCAGCAGGAAGGGCGAGCCGCCCACCGAGGCCAGAAGGCCCAGGGCGAACAAAGCCGCCATCCAGGGATGGCGCTGGCCCGAACCACTCAGGTCAGCTACCTGAACGGGCCCCTGACTACAGGCTGCCCCTGTGTGGCATGCTGAAGTAAGACGGCTTAGCGCCGTCCAGGCCAGACCGCGTGTTGCGACCTGAAAAAGAATGAAGAGCCACAAACCGGTGGCGCCGATGGCGGTAGCCGCACCGAGCCCCAGGCAGATTATGCCCGCGTCGTGCAGAGCACCCCAGAGGATCAGGCGGCGAGGGTCCTTACGCTGACGTACGGCCTGGGCCGCAGCGTACAGCATGAGGGCCATACCCACCAGAAGCGGCACAAGCTGGCCGCCAGCCGAGAACAATGATTCCGTCATAATTCGCCCCGTAGTTTGCGGGTCTTTCAGGCCAGCACAGTGCTTAGCCCCAGCTACGCCTCTTGCGAAGTGGTATCACACCCATACCAAATCGTGAAAAAAATAGTAAAACGAGTGTTAACAGCCTTATCGTACTTCGCTATTCAGTGCAAGTGTCAATTATTTCACTGAAAATATGGGATTTTTGCCAATTTGCATAGAAGTGGCGCTGGTTTTGCGTGTCTAATTACAGTATGTGTAATAATTCACAGCAGTTCGACAGTAGTTGAAGCTGATGCAGTTTGTGTGTTGGGTGTTTGCTCAACCCAGTGTTCATCATAATTAGTTGATTAATCAAACAATATCTGTTTGATGTACTAGTCATAATAAAATTCGGGGGGCAAGAAAAAAATAGTCATTCTTTGTTCCCTTTTTTTGCGCAACAGAAAAAAGTGCAAATAAAAAAAATCGTGTTACTAAAAATTTTTTTGCAGATTGCACGTTTTTGTATCAAAATGAGTATGTGATTTATTTATCCAACGGAATCAGGCGCTCATTTTGAGTCTGCTCACGGCGTGTACGCTCAAGGTGTGCGCGTCGTTCCCTGAATAAATTGCAGGGAAGGTGTTACGATTCTGTCAGGAATATACGCAGTTCGCCTGTCCCGTGTCTTGAGGAAAAGAGAAGCAATGAGGGACGTTTTATCCTGGGGGGCAGTTGCAGAACGCCTTTACTGTTGCGAATACAGGCATTCTGAACGTCTGCGAAGGCTGTCCGGCGCTTGAAATTGCGGATGGTTTGCCCGGAATTTCAACATTGCCTGCACAGCTAATGATATGCCCGGACTGTCATTATAAGAATCCCTGCGCTGGGCAGAGCATGAGTAACAGGCTTTTTCAGGGGGGCGGTACGGCAGATCAGCTTTGGGGCAACAGGGGCCCAGAAAGCGGCGCTTCATTTATGACGAACTGCTGCCAGAAGAAGCAGCCACTCTGAACCGCTCGCGCTATTTCAGTTTTATTCGCATAATATGATGAAATAAAATGAAAAATATAGTTTTTGAATTGTGGCGGCGGGTTCTTTTTTGTGAAAGGGGTTTCCCCCTCTTACGCAAAGCATTTGCGAGGCAATCTGTACTAACACTGATACTGCAAACTGGTACACTATTGCGCCGCTGACGATTCACGGGGAAAAGCGTGCAATACAGTCAACGGATTTTGCTTTGCAGTCAGCGTTTATTCTTCGCGCAGCGTTCTGCCCATCAGATCGCGTAATGCGGCCTGCGGGCTTTGGTTTTCATACAGAATACTGTGTACGGCATTGGTCAGGGGCGCATCCACACCGAGCTTTTGCGCCATGTCATATATGGCGGCTGTGGTTTTTACACCTTCTGCCACCATGCCGAGGCTTTGCGTGATGTGGTCAAGTTTTTCTCCGCGCCCAAGCCGCAAGCCCACCTGGCGGTTGCGGGAGAGGTCGTCGGTGCAGGTCAGGGTCAGGTCGCCCAACCCGGAAAGCCCCATGAAAGTGTGCGCTTGCGCGTTACGCGCTACGCCCAGGCGGCTCATTTCAGCCAGGCCCCGCGTTATGAGGGCCGCGCGGCTGTTGGCGCCAAGGCCCAGCCCGTCGCAGGTGCCCGCAGCGATAGCCATGACGTTTTTAAGTGCGCCACCCATTTCCACTCCTGTAACATCGGTGCTGGAGTAGCAACGAAAGACAGGGCCGGAAAAAATATCGCGTAAATACCGCCCCAGTTCTTCGTCGTAGGCGGCCATAACAACGGCAGTGGGCAGGTCGCGCAGAACGTCAGCCGCAAAGGAAGGGCCAGACAAAACCGCATAGCGCGGGTTCAGATGCCCGAGCGTCTGCGCGGTCATTTCGGCGCAGGTAGCCAGCGATCCGGTTTCAATGCCCTTGGCTGCGTTGACCAGCACGACTCTGGGCTGAAAGTGGCGGGCATGTTCCGTAAGCCAGCCGCGCAACTGCTGGCAGGGCACAGCCAGAACCACCAGTGAACGGTCCAGCGCTGCCGGGTCAGTGGTGGCGGTGAGCCGCTCATCCAGAGGCAGATTGGGAAGGTAGCGCGGGTTTTCGTGCCTTTCGTTAACGGCCTTGGCCACGGCGGCATCGCGCATCCACAGGCAGACATGATGCCCGCCACGCGCCAGAAGATGTCCCAGGGCAGTACCCCAGCTGCCGCCGCCAGCCACACAGATGGAAATTTTTTCAGACATGTTTGTTCTCAGAAACCCAGTGATGATTCCGGGCCAGGGCGGTCGGGCAACGAACCCGCGTTACGGGCCATGCGCGGCCTGTTGGGACTGTTCTGTTTGTCTTTACCGAAATAAACCAGAAACATACCGCTGAAAAGCTGGTTCCGGTAAACTTCTACTCGAAACATTTTCCCTTGTTTGTCTACAGAAAATCGCGGCATGAAGTCCTTGAGGCGCAGGTCTACGCCAGCCTCGTCAGGTTTGCCGTTGTCAAAGCCTATGGCATTGACCCTGTATCCTTCAATAGGTTCGACCAGCAGCGAATCGCCAACATATACCACCTGTCCGAAAGGTATTTGCCTGTCTTCACCGTCCACGCGGGCGCGCACGACGCTCAGGCTGTTATCCACCTCGCGCCATTCCGGGCGGATAAGCGTCAGCATGCGGTTGCCATAGTGGACGCAAAACTGTCCCTCGCCACCCTTGGCGCAGGGCAGCACGGCCATAATGGGCTTGGTGGGCACGGCCTGGGCCGGACCACCCTTGGGCAGGGGCAGATAATTGATGGCCGGGCGCGCGTCTTCCAGTGGAAGAAATACGCGGTTGTCGGCAAAGGATACGGCAAGGTTGTCTTGCAGCGCGCCGCGAACGCCTTCGGGAGTAAGGGCAAAGGAACGGCTGAAATCCACTCCTGCCTGCCGTAAAAACGACTCCACCATCAGCAGGTGATAATAGGCGCGCAGTTCGACGGAGAATTCTTTACTGGCCTCAAGGCCAAAAGCCGCTTTGCCCTTGCGGACAGCGTAAAAGGAAAGGCTTCTTTCCATTTCGTGATCGCCGTCGGCTGTCTTGGTATTGTGCACATGCAGGCGGTGTCCTGCCTGGATGAGGGCCTCGTTGGCCGTTGCAGCAGCTTTGTCGGCCTCGGCTTCCAACGCGCCCATAAAGACTCCCGGCAGGTCGGTCTGGTCGATGATGACCGACTGTCCCCAGCGGGCGGGGTTGCGCAGTTTGTCTTCGTATTTGTGGCGGTAGTAGCCGCTGCCGTCATGCAGATTGAGTACAAGGGCAACCTGCGGATGGTCTATGAGTTCCTGAATGCGGCGCACTGTGGCAAATTCGGGATCTTTATCATCCAGACGCGCAAATTTGCGGTTCATATCGCCGTGCAGGCCGCGCGATCTTTTGATAATGCTGGGAAAATTCAGATTGGGCACTATCCACACGCTGCCGTTTTCCATCTGATAATGGGTGCTCAGCAGCGTTGCCGCAGAAAAGCCCCCTGGCTCATCACCCTGTATGCCCCCCACCACCAGGACAGTTCGTGGTCCTTCACCCAGGCGAATCACCGTGAAGTCCAGCGGAAAAGCATCCTGCGCGTGAACAGCGCCAGCCAGCAGAAAAAGGACACAGCACAAGAACAGGCCTGAAAAGCCGCTGCGCACGGATAGCTTGGTCCTGCACCGGAGGCGGTATGGAAACAATAGTTTGTATGGCTGCATGGCAGTGTGGGTTTGCCTGCGCAATGTGTTTGGAAGGCGCGTCCGCAGGCGGAATACTGGTTTCCATCACTACGGCATTTGAGAACAAACGGCAAGATACAAGGGGGTTGCCGTGTGGAAAAGAACGGGCGGCGTGTATGATTTCTTGCGGAACAGCCAGGGGCTGTCTCTAAATAACTCTTTTGCTCAACGGGTTGCGTCAAAATGCCTTTTTTACTCCAGCATGTACTGAACGAGTACACTCCTTCAGTAAAAAGGGCATTTTTCTTGCCCTCGGCGCAAA
Source organism: Desulfovibrio intestinalis (assembly GCF_014202345.1). NCBI lineage: Bacteria > Pseudomonadati > Thermodesulfobacteriota > Desulfovibrionia > Desulfovibrionales > Desulfovibrionaceae > Desulfovibrio > Desulfovibrio intestinalis. The sequence continues at coordinate 3,687 of NZ_JACHGO010000008.1, read as the reverse complement.
ATCATTTATCTAGAGGCAGCCCCTGACGCTGGTCAAAAAGCCTGTTCCGGAATTGCTCCGGCCCATGCCAGTTTATTCGGGATCAAAGCCGATGTTGCTGATGGCCGTGCGCAGGGCTTCCATATCCACCGGGCCGTCTTCTTCGTAGCGCAGAACTTTTTCGTCCAAATCCACCAGAGGATTTTTCACGCCGGGAATCTTGCCCGCGGCTTCTTCCACTGCGCCTTTGCAGTGCCCACAACGCATGCCATTGACTTTCAGGCTTTTCATCGTATCCTCCTTGAGGAAACCGTTTTCAATTTCACAGTGAAGCAAGTCTACGCGCCGCCCAGGCAAATGACAAGCTGGAGGAAGATATGAGCGAGCCTATTGTGCAAAAATCTGCCAATACAGAAGCATGCCCCTTGAAATTTGACATAGGGGGTATGCACTGCGCTGCTTGCTCGTCGCGAATCGAGCGTGTGGTGGGGCGTATGGAAGGCGTGGAAAAAATCAGCGTTAATCTCGCCACAGCCAAGGCTGAGGTCTGGACCAGCGTTGGCCGGGAAGAAGAAGTGCAGCAAGAGGTAATGGACCGTGTAGCCACACTGGGCTTCAGCGCCACGCCATCTGCCGACGATGACGCCTCCACCGAGTTTGCGGAAAACAAAGCCAAAGCTCTTAAGGATTCGCGCAACCGTCTGGGCCGCCTTATCCCCATGATCTGTTTTGCCGTGCCCTTGCTTATAGTGTCTATGGGCCACATGATGGGCCTCAGCATGCCGAGCTGGATGGACCCGCATGCCGCGCCGCGCACCTTTATGCTGGTGCAGCTTTTTCTGAGCCTGCCCATTGTCTGGCTTGGGCGGCATTTTTATGTGGACGGCATTCGCGCGCTGCTGCGCAAGGCCCCGGCTATGGACAGCCTGGTGGCCGTAGGCACGGGCGCTGCTCTTATTTACAGTCTGGTGAACACAGTGCTTGGGCTTATGGGGGTTAACCCTGTTGAGCGCGCCATGAACCTGTACTACGAGTCGGCGGCAGTGCTGCTGACCATGATTGAACTGGGTCAATTTCTTGAAGCCACAGCCAAGCGTAAGGCTGGCGACGCTATGGGCGCGCTCATGAGCCTCACGCCAGAAACAGCCCTGCGGCTTGACCCGGCCAACGAAGCTTTGCCGCCGCAGGAGGTCACGGTGGCGTCCTTGAAAACAGGCGACCATCTGCTGCTCCGGCCCGGCGGGCGCGTACCCGTGGACGGTGAAATCCTGACGGGCAAAAGCGCTGTAGACCTTTCGCTGCTGACGGGAGAATCCATTCCCGTCGCTGTTGGCCCCGGCGACAAGCTGGTGGCGGGCAGCGTCAACGGCGAAGGATCGCTGACATTGCGTGCCGATGCCGTGGGACGCAACACGCGTCTTGCGCGTATCATCCGGCTGGTGCGTGAGGCACAGGGCAGCAAGGCTCCCATTGCCCGTCTGGCAGACCGCGTCAGCTACTATTTCGTGCCCGCGGTGATGCTTTATGCCGTGCTGGCGGCACTGGCCTGGCTGGTGTTCAGCTCTGAACCCATAACAACGCCGCTTACCGTCTTTGTGGCCGTGCTGGTCATGGCCTGCCCGTGCGCTATGGGTCTGGCGACCCCCATGTCCATTATGGTTGGCACCGGGCGTGGCGCGCAGCTTGGCGTGCTTATCAAAAACGGGGCAGCGCTGGAACAGGCCGGACACATCAATGTTCTGGCCGTGGACAAGACAGGTACCCTCACCACAGGCAAGCCCGTGCTTACTGGTGTCACCATGCTGGACGGAGCAAACGGGCTGGATGAAAACGGCTTACTGGCTTTGGCTGCCGCCCTGGAAGCCCGCTCGGAGCATCCGCTGGCCCAGGCCCTTATCAAGGCCGGGCAGGAACGCAATTTGCCCGCCTGCCGCGTGGAAGACGTGGTGGTGGCTCCCGGTATGGGCATAGAGGGAAAGGTTTTTTGCGCTGAGACGGGCCGGCATGTGGCCGTGGGCAACCGTGCCTTCATGAAGGAACACGGGCTCGATATTTCTGAAAGCGTCTCCGGCAAGCTGGCGGTGCTGGCCGAGGCTGGGCAGACTCCCTTGCTGCTGGCTCTTGGCAGTGGCGACGAAATTCGCCTTGCTGGTATTCTGGCGCTGGCTGACGCCATCCGGCCCGAATCTTCCTCTGTGGTGGCCCGCTTGCAGCAGATGGGCGTGCGCGTGGTTATGCTCACGGGCGACAATGAACGCACTGCCAGGGCTGTAGCGGCCAAGGTGGGTGTGGATGAAGTTGCCGCGGGCCTTTTGCCTGCCGAAAAGGCAGACTATGTGCGCCGCCTGCAGGAGCAGGGGCATGTGGTCGGCATGGTGGGCGACGGTATTAACGACGCCCCGGCGCTGGCTTTGGCCAATGTGGGCATGGCAGTAGGCACGGGCGTGGATGTGAGCGCCGAAGCTGGAGATATAGTGCTTATGCGTGGCGGCATGGAGGCCGTGCTGACTGCCCTTGCGCTTTCGCGGGCCACCATGCGCAATATCCGGCAAAACCTGTTCTGGGCTTTTGGCTACAACGTGTTGGGCCTGCCCGTGGCGGCAGGGCTGCTGCACGTTTTTGGCGGCCCCATGCTCTCGCCGATGATCGCGGGTACAGCTATGGCTCTGTCCTCTGTCTCAGTGGTGACCAATGCCCTGAGATTGCGTTTTTTCAAGATTGAGAGCTGATGTTTCGTTTGTAGGCAGTGTCGTCGCGAGTGCCGTAACCTTGCAAGGTAACGCATTGCAAAGTTAGCCTGCGCAGGATGATACATGACGAACAAAAACCCGCCTCTGCCATTACAGCAGAGGCGGGTTTATTTGTACCGAAATTCGCCGGGACTACTGGGTCATAAAGGCGTGCATGGTCACGAGAGTTTCCATAACGGTGGTGCTGAAATGGCTAAGGGCGCGGCCAGTGTCTGCCCCGGCCTTGATGGCCATTTCGAGTTCCAGCGCAGCGGAGGCCAGCGCCTTGGCCCCCAGGTTGGCGGCGGCTCCCTTGGTGCTGTGCACCAGCTGCCGGGCTTCTTCCGCATTGCCGTTTTTCAAGGCTACGGCCACCCTGTCGGGAGTGTCGCGTTCCGTCTCAATGAACTTACCCAACAGATTGACGTAAAGGTCACGTTTGTTGAGCACACGTGTCATGGCTTCTTTCCAGTCCAGTAATTCCTCGCTCATGCTTTCCTTCTTGGCGCAGGTTGATAACAGACGACAGACGGCGCTGGGACCATTGCACAGCAACGGCCCCAGTAGTCATAAACGTATAAGTCTGGCGTGGGGCAAATACTGCCAGCAAGATTTTATGATGACAATAACTTTATTGACCAGAAAGCTGGGAATTGTTGAAAATGCCTTGTCCGGCTGCCCGTACACGGTGTTGAAAGTCCCTGATAGGGCCAAAATAGTCAGATATGGGGCGGCGGCATAAAAGAACAATATTGTTGCGTCCGTTTGCGTTCGCGTGGGCAGTGGCGGGATATGACAAGCAAATACAGAACAGGGGATAAAGGCAGGCAGGTTACCGAGTGGACCCGGCACAGGCTGGGAACAATGTAACTGTGAAAATGTTTAAATGATGGGATGGCCCCGCCCGACTGAAGCGGGTATGCATAAGGTAGCCTAAAAACCTTTGCAGGAGGCCATCCCAATGAAAGCTATTACCACC